>CADEEN010000041.1 GCA_902826345.1 uncultured Burkholderiales bacterium
GTCGTCTTCGGCGACAGCCTGTCCGACATCGGCGCTTACACGCCGGCCACACAGATTCCAGTCGGCCAAGCACCCGGCGTTGCACCTTTCTTCGGCGGCAAGTTCACCACCAACACGCACACCGGCTACAGCGCCACCAGCAATACCAACAACGCGAACATCTGGGTCGAGTGGATTGCAGCGCGGCTGGGAGTGGCGATCACGCCCGGTGAGGTCGGCTTCGGCCCGGTGGCCAACCGTCGCAAGTGCCCGGTGGCGACGTCCAACCCGGCGCTGGCCAGCAGCTGCACCGGCTATGCGCAAGGCGGCTCGCGCGTCACCAGCCCGGCCGGCATCGGCAACCCCAACGGCAACGGCATCAACGGCACGTCACCGGCGCCGATGACCGTGCCGATGGTGACGCAGGTGGCTGACCATCTCACCGCCTTCGGCAGCTTCGGCCGTGACGACATCGTCTTCGTCTGGGGCGGCAACAACGACGCCTTCGTCCAGCTCGGCCTCGTTGGCGCGGGCGCGATCACGCCCGACGCCGCTGGCGCAGCCATGCAGGCCACGGCCACCGAACTGGTGGCGCTGGTCAGGGACGAAATCCTGGCCAAGGGCGCGAGGCGCGTGGCTGTTGTCACGTTGCCGGACGCATCGACGGCGCCCGCCTTCGCCGGTGCGGACGCAAACACCCGCGGCCTGTTGTCGCAGTTGTCGGCTGCGTTCAACGCGACGATGGTCGCAGGGCTCGACGGCTCCGGCGCGCGCATCATCGACGCCCGCGCGTTGAATGCCACGGTGCAAGCCAGCCCGGGCAGCTTCGGCCTGACCAACGTCACCACGCCGGCATGCAACGCGCAGATCATCGCCGGCGTCACGAGCGGTCGCGTCACCGACGGCTCTTCGCTGTTCTGCAACGCGGCGCCCGCCGCGCTGTTCACCGCCGCTGGCCTGCCCAGCCTGAACGCCATCACGCCGGGCGCCAGCGCCAGCACCTATCTCTTCGCCGACGGCGTGCACCCGACGACGGGCGGCCACAGAATTTTTGCCGATCAGGTGTGGACGAAGCTGAAGGACTTCGGCTGGGTGCCCGAGAACCTCTGAGCGGCGGTCGAGCGCTGCGACAAAGCCGGCCCTCGCGCCGGCTTTTCTTTCGTTCTCAGTTGCTGCGCGCCAGATCGTCCATCGTCCACTGCACCAGCGCATCGAGCGCCGGCCGCGCTGCGCCGGCATTGGGGTGGTTGACCATCGCCACCAGCACGTAGCGCTTGCCGCTGGCGCCGAGCACGTAGCCGGCCAGCGCCTGCACGTCGCGCAGCGACCCGGTCTTCAGGTGCGCGCGGCCGGTCGTCGCCGCGTTGCCGCGCGAGCGGCGCAGCGTGCCGTCGAGGCCACTGACCGGCAGCGACGCCATCAGCTCGGGCATCACCGCGCTGCTCCACGCGCGTTGCAGCACGCGCGCCAGCAGCGCGGCCGACAGGCGCGTGTCGCGCGACAGGCCCGAGCCGTTGTCGATGACCACCCCGTCGAGTGATTCGCCCAGGCGCTCGCGCAGCCACTGCTTCAGCGCCTCGCGCGCGTCCTCGGGCGCGACGCGCAGGCCGCCGTTGCGCTGCAGGCCGAGCGTCAGCAGCACCTGCTGCGCCATGACGTTGTTGCTGTACTTGTTGATGTCGCGCACCACGTCGGCCAGCGGCGGCGATACGAGCTCGAAGGTCGGCGCCGTGTCGGCGGGCGCCGCGCCCTCGCGCACCGTGCCGCCGAGCCTGCCGCCGCCGCTGCGCCAGATCGTCGCCAGCAGGCGCGCGGTGTACTGCCGCGCGTCGCTGTGCGCCAGCGCCCAGTAGCGCTCGCCGCAACTCAGCGGGTAGCTGCCGGCAAAGCGCATGCGCTGCGGATCGCCGATCGAGGCTTTCAGCGCGCCGCGCCAATCGCCGCAGCCGCCATTGCCCAACGGCACCGTCGCGTCGACCAGCGCGCCGTCGAGTTGCGGCTCGGCGCTGACGATGGCCACGCCGCGCGTCGCGTCGGGCGTGAAGGTGTAGATCACCGCCGACAGATTCAACAGCAGCGCCTGCGAGCGCGCGTTGTACGGCCGCAGCGGCTCGTTGTCGAACTCCGCGGTGGAGACGTCGGGCACGATGAAGGCGCTCTGGTCGATGACGATGTCGCCGCGAATCTCGTGGACGCCCGACGCGCGCAGGCGCTGCAGCGCCAGCCACACGCGCTCGATCGTCAGCTTCGGGTCGCCGCGGCCTTGCAGGTGCACGTTGCCGTCGAGCACGCCGGCTCTGATCGGGCCGGCCAACCAGACCGGCGTCTTCCAGGTGTAGGCCGGGCCGAGTTCGTCGAGCGCGGCATACGTCGTCAGCAGCTTCATCACCGACGCCGGATTCATCGGTTGCGTGGCGTTGTGCGACAGGCGTTTCGTGCCGCTGCCGGCCTCCTGCACCAGCACCGTCACGGCGTCCGGCGGGATGCGTGCGGCGTGCAGCGCGCGTGCGATCTCCGGTGACAGCGTCACGCCGATTGCAAACGCGGGGGCGAGAGTCAGTGCGAGCAGGACGACGGTGCGGTGTAGGGGAGGCATCGCCGGCGATGATCGCATGGGGTGGCGAATACACTGACCGCATGACAGACGTGCGGCTGCTGGCCCTCGACACCGCGACCGATCAGCTCGCGGTGGCGGTGGTGGCCGGCGAGCGCGATTTCTGCGCCAACGAAGCCGGCGGCGCGCGCGCGTCGCAGCGTTTGTTGCCGCTGGTCTTCGAGTTGCTGCACGCAGCCGGGTTGGGGCCTTCGCAGCTCGACGCCGTGGCCTTCGGCCGGGGGCCCGGCGCGTTCACCGGCCTGCGCACCGCCACCTCGGTGGCGCAGGGACTGGCGCTGGGCGTCGGATGCCCGGTGCTGCCGATCGACAGCCTGATGATCGTCGCCGAAGACGCGCGCACGCGCCACGGCGCGAACGATCTCTGGGTGGCGATGGATGCGCGCATGGACGAGGTCTACGCCGGCGCGTACCGCTTCGACGGCCGGTGTTGGCAAGTGCAACGTCAGGCCGCGCTGTTCACGCTGCCGGCGCTGCAAGCGCTGTGGCGGG
Source organism: uncultured Burkholderiales bacterium (assembly GCA_902826345.1). GTDB lineage: Bacteria > Pseudomonadota > Gammaproteobacteria > Burkholderiales > Burkholderiaceae_C > CADEEN01. The sequence continues at coordinate 3,086 of CADEEN010000041.1, forward strand.
CGCAGCCGCCGGTCGCCGTCGCCGGCTCGGCGCTGTCGGCGTTCGGCGAACGGCTGCCGCACGGCGGCGCGCGCTGCATCGATGAGCAAGGCACGGACCGCGCCGCAGCACTGGCGCGTCTGTCGCGCAGCGCCTGGCCGCACGGCGAGGCGATCGACGCTGCGCAGGCGTTGCCGCTGTACCTGCGCGACAAGGTCGCGTTGACGACGGCCGAGCGTGTCGCGGCGAAGGCCGGTGCAGCGGCATGAGTGCGCGGGCCGAGCGCCGGGCCGCTCCCGAGCCGGGCCGCGCCACCCCTTGGGCCGCGAGGAGGCCCCTGCGGGTCCTCGGGGGTGGTTCGATGTACTCGTCGAACCGGGGGCTCCATTGAGCGCGTTGCCGCAACCCCCCTCGCTGCACCGCGTGCCGATGCACCTGGCGCACTTGCCTGCGGTGTTGTCGATCGAGCACGCCGTCTATCCGTTTCCGTGGAGCCACGGCAATTTCGTCGATTCGCTGATCGCCGGCCACAGCGCGCAGGTGCTGCGCGCGGCCGACGGCACGCTGGCCGCCTACAGCGTGGCGATGAGCGGCGTGCAGGAGATGCACCTGCTCAACCTGACCGTGGCGCCGCCGTGGCAACGTCGCGGCCACGCCTGCGCGCTGCTCGACGCGCTGGTGGCGCAGTGCCGGCGCGAGCGCAGTGAAGCGCTGTGGCTCGAAGTGCGCACGAGCAACCAGCGCGCGCGCGACGTCTATACGCGCTACGGCTTCAAGGATGCAGGCCTGCGCCGCGGCTACTACCCGGCGGCCCATGGTCAGCGTGAAGACGCGTGCGTGATGCGGCTGGCGATCGAAGGCGCGGCGTCATGACGTCGCGTTGGACCGAGCGCCAGCGCGAGATGCTCGGTGCGATGGGCGTGCGTGTGTTCGAGACGCCGCATGCCGAAGTCCTGACCCCCGATCGTCCTGAGCCTGTCGAAGGGCAAACTCGGGCGGATCGGAATACTCCGGTGCCGGCGCAGCCCCTTCGACAAGCTCAGGGCGAACGGGTGGTGCAAGTGGCACAGACGCGCAGCGACATCGCCACGCTCGACTGGCCCGCGCTGCGCGCAGCGGTCAGCGAGTGCCGCGCCTGCGCCCTGTGCGAATCGCGTACGCAAACCGTGTTCGGCGTCGGCCACGAGCGCGCGCGTTTGATGATCGTCGGCGAAGCGCCGGGCGAGAACGAAGACCGCCAGGGCGAGCCCTTCGTCGGCCAGGCCGGCAAGCTGCTCGACAACATGCTGCGCGCGATCGGCCTGGCGCGCGACGCCGCGACGCCGGAGCAAGGCGTCTTCATCTGCAACACGCTGAAGTGCCGGCCGCCGCGCAACCGCAACCCCGACCCGGCCGAGACGGCGCGCTGTGCGCCGTACCTCGATCGCCAGATCGAGCTCGTGCAGCCGAAGCTGCTGCTGGCGATGGGGCGCTTCGCTGCGCAGGCGCTGCTCGGCAGCGACGAGGCCATCGGCAAGCTGCGCGGCCGTGTTCACGAACGCCGCGGCGTCAAGGTGATCGTCACGTACCACCCCGCCTACCTGCTGCGCACGCTGGCCGACAAGGCGCGGGCGTGGGACGACTTGTGCCTGGCGGCGTCGGTGCTGGAGCTGCCCTCGTGAACCAGCGGACCACGCCGCCGCCGACCGCCACGCAGCCCTTGGTCAGCGAACACGCCAGCCTGCTGCGCCTGGTGGCCAACAGCGTGCCGGCGCTGATGGCGTTCTACGACTCGGACACCTTCCGCTGCCTGTTCGCCAACTCGGCGTATGCGCGCACCTTCGGCTTCAACGAGCAGACGATCCTCGGCCGCTCGCTCGAAGAGATCATCGGCGCCGAGGCCGCGCAAGCGATCGAGCCGCACATCACCGAGCTGCGCCAGCACCACCGCAGCGCGCGCTACGAGCGCCAGCTCGACACGGCGCAGGGCCCGCGCTGGCTCGACGTGCAACTGCTACCGCACCTCGCGTCCGACGGCGTGCTCGACGGCGCCTTCGTGCTCATCAACGACATCACGCCGCGGCGTGAGGCCGAGCTGGCGCTGCGTCAATCCGAGGAGCGCTTGTCGAAGTTCATGGACGCCAGCGTCGAGGGCATCGTCTTCCACGAGAACGGCATCATCACCGACGCCAACCTGCCGCTGCAGCGCCTCGTCGGCTACAGCCTGGCCGAACTGCTCGGCCGCAAAACGCTCGACTTCATCGCCCCCGACCAGGTGCCGCGGGCGATGGCCATGGTGGCGCAGCGCGCCGAGTTGTCGTACGAGAGTGCGTTGGTGCACCGCGACGGCTCGCGCATTCCGGTCGAGTTCATCGTCCGCATGGCCGAGCGCGGCGGCCAGTCGCTGCGCATGGTGATCGTGCGTGACCTGCGCGCGGCGCTGGCTCAGCGTGCGCACATCCAGCACCTGGCGCATCACGACCCGCTGACCAACCTGCTCAACCGCCACGCCTTCATGGAGCGGCTGGCCGAGCACATGGCCGGCAGCAGATCGCGCGAACAACAAGGCGCGCTCCTTTTCATCGACCTCGACCACTTCAAGCGCGTCAACGATTCGCTCGGCCACGTCGCTGGTGACCTGCTGCTGCAGACGCTGGCGCAGCGCCTGACGGCGCAACTGCGCAGCAGCGATCTGGTGGCGCGCTTCGGCGGCGACGAGTTCGTCGCGCTGCTGCCCGGTGCGTTGCAGCCGTCGCAGGTCGAAGACGTGGCCGGCAAGCTGCTCGCCGCGCTGGCCGAGCCGGTGCTGCTCGAAGGCCGGCCGATTTCGGTCACGCCGTCGGTGGGCATCGCGCTGTACCCGCAGCATGCCGGCAACGCGGCCGATCTGGTCAAGCATGCCGACGCGGCGATGTACCAGGCCAAGCGCCAGGGCAGGGCGACGCACCGCTGGTACGACCCGCTGTTCAGCCAGCGCGCGTTGGCGGCGCTCGAGCTCGAAACACAACTGACGCAGGCGATCGCGCGCGGTGAGTTCGTGCTGCACTACCAGCCGCAGGTGCGCGCGGCCGACGGCGTGCTCGTCGGCTGCGAGGCGCTGATCCGCTGGCGGCACCCGACGCGTGGCCTCGTCGAGCCGGACCGCTTCATTGCGCTGGCCGAGGAGCTGCGGCTGATCGTGCCGATCGGCACCTGGGTGCTCGGCGAGGCGGCGCACGCCGCCAAGCGCTGGCAGCAGGCCGGGCGCGAGCTGCCGGTGAGCGTGAACCTGTCGTCGCTGCAACTGCGCGAGCCGGGCTTTGCCGACACGGTGCAGCAGGTGCTCGCCGATGCCGGCCTGCCCGGCCGCCTGCTCGAAGTGGAGATCACCGAGCGCATGCTGATGGACGATGCCGACGCGGTCTGCGCCACGCTGGCGCGCCTGCATGCGCTGGGCGTGCGCGTGGCGATCGATGATTTCGGCACCGGGTATTCGTCGCTCGGCGCGTTGAATCAGTTGCCGATCGACCGCATCAAGATCGATCGCAGCTTCATCCGCGGCGTGCCGCAGCATGCGGGCAACGCAGCGATCGCGCGCGCCATCGTCATGCTGGCGGCGAGCCTCGGTCGCGAGGTGGTCGCCGAAGGCGTCGAGACCGAAGCCGAGCGCGAGTACCTTGTCGGCCTGGGCTGCCCGCTGCTGCAGGGCCTGCTGTTCGGCGCGCCGACCGAAGGCGCGCCATTTCGAGCGTGAGCGAATTCAGCGCCGGTGAGCGGCGCCTGGCGGTCGCGCTGCTGTTCATCGCGCCGGCGCTGTGGAGCGTGAACTACCTCGTCGCGCGCTGGGCGCCGGGCGTGATCGCGCCGCACATGCTGGCGCTGGGCCGCTGGGCGATCGCCGCGGCGCTGCTCGGCGCCTTCTGCTGGCGCGAGATCGTCGCCAAGCGCACGCACATCAAGGCCGAGGCCTGGCACTTCATCGTGCTCGGTGCGCTCGGCATGTGGGTCTGCGGCGCCTTCGTCTACATCGGCGGGCGCAGCACCACGGCGGTGAACATCGGCTTGATCTACGCCGGCTCGCCGGTGCTGATCGCGCTCGCCTCGGCGTTGTGGTTGCACGAACGGTTCGGCGTCAAGCAGTGGCTCGGCGTGGCGTTGGCGATCGCCGGTGTGCTGCACATCATCATCAAGGGTCAGTGGCAGGCGCTGACCGATGTGCGCATCAACGGTGGCGACGCCTGGATCGCCGTGGCGATGGTCTGCTGGGCGGCGTATTCGCTGCTGCTGCGCGCCTGGCCGTCGGCCTTCGGCGCGCTGGCGCGTCTGACGCTGATCGCCTGCGGCGGCGTGATCGTGCTCGTGCCGTTCACGGTCGTCGAAGCCGTGTGGTGGTGGCCATCGACCTTGTCCTGGAAAAGCGTCGCGCTCGTGCTCGTCTCGGCGCTGATCCCCGGCGCGGCGGCCTACGGCGCGTATTCGCACATGCAGCGCGTGCTCGGTGCGGCGCGTGTCGGCATGGTGCTGTACTTCGGGCCGCTGTATGCGGCGCTGGCGGCGTGGCTGGTGCTCGGCGAGAGCATCGAGCGATTCCATTTTGTCGGTGCGGTGTTGGTGTTGGCGGGCATCGCGTTGGCGACGCGGCGCTAGAGTGCTGCGATCGCATCGATGCAGGGAGTTGTCATGTCACGTCGCAAACTTGCCAACCAGGCGCTCGGCCTGTCGATGGCCGCACCGCTGGTGGTGGCGCACCGCGTCGGCCGCATGGTTGCGGCCGGCTCGAAGCCGAACGCGCGCGACCGCAAGGAGTTCAACCTGATGGGCGCAGAGAAGATGGCCGCGTTCTACGAATCGTGGGCCGCGATGGGTATTGCGGCGATGAAGTCGCAGCAGCAGATGGCGGCCTCGATGTGGCGCGCCGCGGTGATGGCGCCGTGGACGATGGCGCGGCCGGCTTCGCTGCTGCCGAACAGCAACACGCTGGCGCGGCATGCGTTGACTGTCATGAGCCAGGGCCTGGCGCCGGTGCACCGCCGCGCGGTGGGCAACGCCAAACGGCTGGGGCGGATCAAGAAGTAGCGGATCAGCGCAACCAGTCGCGCAGCACGGCAAAAACTTCCGCGCTCGACAGCAGGTCGAGGTGGCCCGTGCGGTGCACCACCGCCTGACGCTCCTTCGCAAAGCCCAGCCGCCGCGCCGGTTCGCGGTGCTGGCCGAGCGCGCTGGCCACCGGCACCAGGCCGTCGCCGAGCAGCTGCTCCTTCACGCTGCCGCCGGCCGGGCCCAGGCTCGCCGCCAGCGCGTGGCAGCGAACGTGAGCCGGCAGCGGCACGGTGTCGGGCCGCAACGCGCCGTCGCCGCTGACGATGTTGCCGTGGCGCAAATCGTTGATGCCGGCGCTGCGCATCTTGCCCAGCCGTGCCAGCGGCGCGGCATATGGCGCCGCGCCAAGCAGCACGTCGACGCCGTGGCCCGCGCTCTCCAGCGGCGCGCCCAGGTGCGGCGTTCCGAGGCAGATCAAATCGTCGATGCGGGCTGTCCAGCGCAGCGCGCCGCGCTGGATCAGCACCGCGTGGTGCAGCGCGCTGCGCGCGACCAGGCCGCCCATGCTGTGGCCGACGATCGCCATGCGCTCGATCGGCAGCGGCCAGGCATCGAACAAGCGCTCCATCTGCTGCGCCAGGATGCGGCCGTTGGTCGACACCGACAGGCCGCTGTTGTAGTGCAGGTAGATCGGCGTGTAGCCGGCCTCGCGCGCCAGCGCCGCGCCGTGGTCGTGGCCGTTGCGCTGCCATTGCAGATCGTTCATGCACAGGCCGTGCAGCAGCACCAGCGGACGCGGCGTCACGTCGATGAGGCGCGAGCGCATCGCAAAGCGGTCGAGCACCAGCGGCTTGCCGCGGTGGCGAAACGCCATCGTGATCGCCAGTGGGTTGTCGGTGGCAGCGAGGTGGTCGCCGAGTACGCCGTTCAATGCCGCCACCACCGCCTCGCGCTCGGCCTGCGGCAGGCTGCCGACGCCGGCGGCGGAAAGCGTCGGCCCGAGCCAGCCGAGCAATGCATCGACGCTGCCGCCGACGATGCGCGTGACGCCGCGCACGGACTTGTAGACGAGGCCCGTGATGCCGCGCGTGCGCTCGTCGGCCGCCACCGGCACGCCGGGCAGCGAGGCGATGCGGGCGTGCATCGCTTCAACCAGGCTGGCCAGGCCGTCGACGGCGTCGGTGGTGAGTTGCGCCGCGCCGCGCAGGTCGGCGGCTTGCAGGAGGGGCTGGGTCATGGGGCAGTGTGCCAGCAACCCTTCGCCGTGCGTCGGAACGGCTCGGCGGCATGATGGCGGCCATGTCATTGCCACCACTTTCCGTTCTCGATCTGTCGCCCATTGTCGAAGGCGCCAGCGCGGCCGACGCGCTGCGCCACAGCCTCGACCTGGCGCAACACGCCGAGGCCTGGGGTTACCGCCGCTACTGGGTGGCCGAGCACCACAACATGGACGGCGTGGCGAGTTCGGCCACCGCCGTGCTCATAGGTCACCTCGCCGGCGGCACGAAGACCATCCGCGTCGGCTCCGGCGGCGTGATGCTGCCCAACCATGCGCCGCTGGTCATCGCCGAGCAGTTCGGCACGCTGGCCACGCTCTACCCGGGCCGTATCGACCTTGGTTTAGGCCGCGCGCCCGGCACCGACCGGCTGACGATGCGCGCGTTGCGGCGGCACTTGGACGCGAGCGACGAGGAAGAAGGCTTTCCGCGCGACGTGATGGAGCTGCAAGGCTATCTCGACGATCCGAGGGCAGACGCGTCACCGGTGCGCGCGATTCCGGGCATCGGCACGAAGGTGCCGATCTGGCTGCTCGGCTCGAGCCTGTACAGCGCGCAACTCGCCGCGCACCTCGGGCTGCCGTTCGCCTTTGCCTCGCACTTTGCGCCGGATTTGCTGCTGCAGGCGCTGCATGTCTACCGCGAAGGTTATCGGCCGTCGGCCGAGTGGCCGAAGCCTCACGCGATGGTCGGCGTGAACGTCGTCTGTGCCGACAACGACGACGAAGCGGCGTTGCTCTTCACGTCGATCCAGCAGCGCTTTCTCGGCATGCAGCGCGGCAAACGCGGCCCGCTGCCGCGGCCGATCGACCCGTCGCAACTGGAGTCGATGTGGTCGCCGCAGGAGAAGGTCAACGTGCAGCGCATGCTGGCCGCGTCGGCCGTCGGCTCGCCGGCCAGCGTGCAGCGGCAACTGGCGTCGATCGTCGCGCAGACCGCGGCCGACGAGTTGATCGTCGCCGGGGCGGTGCATGAGCATGCGGCACGGCTGCGCTCGTATGAGCTGCTGGCGGCTGCTGTTGCAGCCGAGCCGCCGCGCTTGTCCGCGACAATTTGACCGAGATTAGCGAACTTAGCGATTTTGGATAAACCACGATTGGCGGTGAACGCAGCGGACGAAGACGATGAATGCGCAAGAACGGGAACAGCTGCTCCAGGCACTGAAGGCTCGCTTCGAGGCGAACATGCTGCGCCACAAGGGCGTCGCATGGCCTGACGTGCAAGGCCGGCTCGAAGGCAACACCGCTGTGCTGAAGTCGCTGCTCGCGATGGAGTCCACCGGCGGCGAACCCGACGTCATCGCTCACGACAAGAAGACCGGAAAGGTCACGTTCTGTGATTGCAGCGCCGAGAGCCCCGCAGGTCGCCGAAGCCTGTGCTACGACCGCGAAGCGCTCGACTCGCGCAAAGAGGCCAAACCAAAGAACAGCGTTATCGACATGGCGGTTGCGATGGGCATCGAGTTGCTGACGGAGGCGCAGTACCGAGCGCTGCAACAACTCGGCGACTTCGACAACAAGACCTCGAACTGGATCGCCACGCCGCCTGACATCAGGGCGCTCGGCGGCGCGCTCTTCTGCGACCGGCGCTACGGCCAAGTCTTCGTCTATCACAACGGCGCGCAGTCGTACTACGCCGCCCGAGGCTTCCGCGGATCGGTTCGAGTCTGACCTTGCCCATGGAATACCCCAAACTCAAGGTCGGCCAGCCGATCACGCCCGAGCAGTTCGACGAACTCAGCGACGAGCAACTGGCGCGGCTGGTGCCAAAGGCGTACCGCGAGTTCTTTCCAGGCAAGGATTTTTGCGCCGACGGGCACTTCTATCTGCACGACGGAACGGCGTGGTGCTTCTATCGAGGTGATTTTCTTGACGGGTAGCGGCACCTCTGCTGGTCCGGACTCCGCGGCTTATCGGCAGGTAAAATTTGCTTGAGCTTTGCTCAATCTACTTTCATCCCTCTGTGTACCTCACGCCAGAAGGGATGAAGTTCCTGCTTCCGGCCCTGCTCAAGGCAGCGGTTCTTTTCCCCGAGTCGATGATGACTTACTACGTTTGGGATGACGCGTTCAGCTCAACGTCGAGCGAGCGGTTGCTCCAGTCGCTCGATGATGGCCAGCGCAAGGCAACCTGCGCATGGTTGATGTTTGTTAACGCGAGAGATGAAGACGGCGACTTGCAGGGTCCGGCAGGGCGATTGATGCGCAGACTGTAGCTGGAATGGAGCCTGTAGCTGGTCTTGAACGAACGGGAGAACAGGTCAGTCCGCCGGCTTGCCCTTCTTCGGCCGCACCCACCCCTCGATCGCCACCTGCTTGGCCCGCGCCACCGTCAGCTTGCCGGCCGGCGCCGGCTTGTTGATCGTCGAGCCGCCGCCGATGGTCGCGCCGTCGCCGAGCGTCACCGGGGCGACGAGCACGCAGTTGCTGCCGACGTGCACGTCGTTGCCGATCACGGTGCGGTGTTTGTTGGCGCCGTCGTAGTTGGCGGTGATGCTGCCGGCGCCGAAGTTGACGCGCTCGCCGACGGTGGCGTCGCCGAGGTAGGCGAGGTGGTTCGCTTTCGCACCGCGTGCCAGCGTCGAGTTCTTCACTTCGACGAAATTGCCGATGTGCACGTCGGCGCCGAGCAACGCGCCCGGACGCAGCCGCGCGTACGGGCCGACCAGCGCACCGGCGCCGACCGTCGCGCCTTCGATGTGCGTGAACGGGTGGATCACCGCGCCAGCGTCGATGCGCGCATCGCGGATCACGCAGTGCGCGCCGATGCGCACGTTGTCGGCCAGTGTCACGTCGCCTTCGAAGACGCAGCCGACGTCGATGCTCACGTCCTGCCCGCATTGCAGCGTGCCGCGCTGATCGAAGCGCGCCGGGTCGGCCAGGCGCACACCGGCCTCCATCAGCGCCTCGGCCAGCCGTTTCTGATACCGCCGCTCTAGGTCGGCCAGTTGCAGCGGGCTGTTGACGCCGAGCACTTCGGTCTCGCCGGCGGCCGGCGTGGCAACCACGGCCACGCCCTCGGCCACCGCCATCGCCACGATGTCGGTCAGGTAGAACTCTTTCTGCGCATTGCGGTTCTCGAGCGCCATCACCGCGCGCTTCAACCACGCGGTCGGCGCGGCCAGCATGCCGGTGTAGACATCGCGGATTGCGCGCTGGGCCTCGCTCGCATCCTTGTGCTCGACGATCGCACGCACTTCTTGCTTGACGTTGCGCACGATGCGGCCGTATCCGGCGGCGTCCGGCAACTCGATTGTCAGCAACGCCAGCTTCGTGCCGCCGCAGGCCGCGACGAGCGCGCGCGCCGTGGCGGCTTCGATCAGCGGCACGTCGCCGTTGAGTATCAGCGTGACGCCCTCGTCCCCCAGATGCGGCACCGCCTGCTGCACCGCATGCCCGGTGCCTAGCTGCGGCTGCTGGCGCACGCAGCGCACGCGCTCCATGCTTTGCGTCGCCGCCTCAACCTGCGCCGCTTCGTGCCCGGTGATGACGATGGTGGAAGAGGCCCCGAGCCCGGCCGTGGTGGCCAGAACATGGTGCAATAAGCTGCGCCCCGCCAGAGGGTGCAGGACCTTCGGCAGCGCCGACTTCATGCGCGTGCCTTTGCCGGCGGCCATGACAACGATCGAAAGGGCGGCTGCGTTGGGATTGGCGTCCATGAAGTTGGGAAGCCTCATGTTGTTGAAGTTGCGCTGGATTATCGGCTTGGCCCTCGTCGTGTTGCTCGGTGCGTGCAGCGTGCTGCGCATCGGCTACAGCCAGGCCCCGACCCTCACCTACTGGTGGATCGACGGTTATGCCGACTTGAACGGCGAGCAGTCGCTGAAGTTGCGCGAGGGCATCGACCGCTGGTTCGATTGGCACCGCCGCGTCGAGATGCCGCGCTATGCCACGCTGCTGACGCGCGCGCAGCGCGAGGTGATGGAGCCCACCCTCACCACCGACCAGCTCTGCGCCTGGCGCGACGAGGCGCAGCGCCGGCTCGATGCGGCGCTCGACGAAGCCACGCCCGCCTTTGCCACGCTGATGGTGTCGCTCACGCCGGAGCAGATCGGCCACATGGAGCGCAAGATGGCCAAGGACGGCGACGAGTTGAAGAAGGATTTCGCGCAGGCCGACAAGGCCGAGCGCACCAAGGCCGCGTTCAAGCGCACGCTGGAGCGCTACGAAAACCTCTACGGCAAGCTCGACGACCGCCAGCGCACCAAGCTGGCCGAGTTGCTTGCCGCGTCGCCGTTCGACGCCGACCGCTGGCTGGCCGAGCGCGACCGCCGCAACGCCGACCTGCTGGCGCTGTTGACCAAGGTGTCTACCGAGGGCAAACGCGCCGACAGTGCCGCAGCGCAAGCGCAGGCCCAGGCGGCGGTGCGCATGGTCGCCGAACGCGCGCTGCGCTCGCCGCGCCCGGACTACCGCGCCTACCAGCAGCGTCTGACGCAGGAGAACTGCGCGCTCGCTGCGGCGATGCACAACGCCACCACGCCGGCGCAGCGCCAGTACGCGCGCAACAAGTTGAAGGGCTGGGAAGACGACGTGCGGCTGATCGTGGCAGGCAACGGTGTGAACAACGGCAACAACAACCTCGACGGCAGCAGCCGCTGAGCCGCTTTGCATCCGACCGCGTAGAAACCGTTCGGGCTGAGCCTGTCGAAGCCCAAGCGCTGCGCTTCGACAGGCTCAGCGCGAACGGAGGCAGTGGTTGCGCGACTTACGGCGCCAGCGACACGCTCACCCGCCGCGGGTTCTGCGAGTCCTTGGCCGGAAAGCCCTGCAGCGCCGCCTCGAACATCGCGCCGAGCAACGCCGCGTCGCCGATGGTGCCGCCCTCGGTTTGCGCGTGCGCTTCGAACAGCGGCGTGTTGCTGGCGCGGTCGCGCAGCAGCACGGCGACGTTGCGCTCGTAGCGCGGCGAGGAGTAGTACCAGTCGGCACCGAAGCCGCGGTAGAACGCCGAGCGCGGGCCATAGCGCCACGCCGGCGAGCGCCAGTAGCCCGTCGGCCCCCAACGCCACCACAGCGGGTCATCCCAGGGCGAGATCTCGGTGCGGCTGATGCGCGCGCCGATCTGCACGACGACGTCGGCCTGCGCGGCGTCGGCCGCGGCGGTGAAGCCGGCTTTCTCCAACGCCTTGGCAGCGGCGGCTTCGAGGTCGGCCGTGCGGGCGGCATCGGCCTTCTGCGACGGCAGGCGCTCGAAGGCGTAGCGCCCCGGTTGGCGGCCGGCCGGCCACTCGCTGAACGTGGTGACGTCGCTGGTGACGGTGTTGAGCGCGGCGCAGCCGGTGAGCACGGCCGCGGCGACAAACAACGCAAGGGTGCGAAAAGGCTTCATGGTGCAGTGTCTCCACGCGGCATGAGCATCACCCGTCGTGGGGTCGGTGTGCTGCCGCAGTCATCGGCGTCGTCTTCGTCGAAGGCCTTGTCGCCCATCGGGTCGGCAACGCCTGTGGCTTGGAGCGTGGCAAACGGGTGCAGGTTCCGGTCGAGCAGGTGCGAGGGCGTGAGCTGGCCCATCGCGCGCAGCATGTTGTCGCTGCGCCCCGGATGCTTCTTCTCCCACTCGCGCAGCATCGCCTTGATCTGCGCGCGCTGCAGCCCTTCCTGGCTGCCGCACAGCGTGCACGGAATGATCGGGTAGTCGCGCACCGCAGCCCAGCGTTCGAGATCCGTCTCGGCCACGTAGGCCAGCGGGCGGATGACGATGTGCTTGCCGTCGTCACTCACGAGCTTGGGCGGCATGCCCTTCATGCGGCCGCCGAAGAACATGTTCATCAGCAGCGTGACGATGATGTCGTCGCGGTGGTGGCCGAGCGCCACCTTGTTCGCGCCGAGTTCGCTGGCCACGCGGTAGAGGATGCCGCGGCGCAGGCGCGAACACAGGCTGCACATCGTCGCGCCCTCGGGCACGAGGCGCTTGACGATCGAATACGTGTCCTGGTTCTCGATGTGAAACGGCACGCCGATCGATTCGAGGTACGCCGGCAGCACATGCTCGGGAAAGCCCGGCTGCTTCTGGTCGAGGTTGACGGCGACGAGCTCGAAGCGGATCGGCGCGCGCTGCCGCAAGCCCATCAGGATGTCGAGCAGCGCATAACTGTCCTTGCCGCCGGAGACGCAGACCATGACCTTGTCGCCGTCTTCGATCATGTTGAAATCCATGACCGCTTGGCCGGTCTGGCGATGCAGCCGCTTGCTGAGCTTGTTGGCTTCGAAGGCCGCCTTCTTCGCTGCGGCCACGTCGTTCATCGTGTTCATCACGGCTCCTTCAAACCGAAGACCTCGACGCCCACCGCATCGCAATCCGGGTACACGTCGGGCTTCTCGGTCGAGACGCGCGCGGCGCGCACCTGCGGGTGCGCGAGCATCAGCTTCAGCACGTCGTCCACCAGCGTCTCCTGCAAGTGAATGTGCCCCCGGGCCACGCGCTCGGCGATGCTGCTGCGGATGAAGTCGTAGTCGAGCACCTCATGCAGCTTGTCGGCTTGCGGCGTGGACTGCGCCAGCGGCACGAACAGATCGACGTTGATCAGCACGCGCTGCTCGCCGCGCTTCTCGAACTCGTGCACGCCGATGTTGATGTTGACCTCGTAGTCGCGCAGGAACAGGCGGCGGCAACCCATCAGGGCGGGGTGGACGAGCAGGGAGTGCATGAGGTGTTTCTTACTTCTTGGTGAGGAAGGCCACGTCGCGTGGCTGCGCGAGCAAATGTTGGCCGCCATCGACGAGGATCGTCGTGCCGGTGATCGCGCGTGACTCGATCGCAAAGCGCACCGTGCGCGCGATGTCGTCCGGCGTGGACGAGCGGCCGAGCGGCGTCATCCGGTGCGCCTGCTCGAAACCGGCGTCGTCCATCGCCGCGCCAGACACCAGCGTCACGCCCGGCGCCACGCCCACCACGCGCACCTGCGGCGCCAGCGCCTGCGCGAGCAACGTCGTCGCCGCTTCGAGCGCGGCCTTGGACAGCGTGTACGAGAAGTAGTCCGGGTTCGGGTTCCACAGCTTCTGGTCGAGCAGGTTGACCACGCATCCAAGCTCGCTGCAGCCCTTCAGGTGCGACGCCAGCGCCTGCGCGAGCAGAACCGCCGGCGCGGTGTTGGCGCGCCAGTGCGCATCCATCGCCGCGTAGGAAAACGTCTCGGCGTTGTCGTACTCGAAGTGCGAGGCGTTGTTGACGACGGCGTCGATGCGGCCCATCGACTTGGCCACCGCGGGCACGAGCGCGCGACACGATGCCTCGTCGCTCAGGTCGGCGGCGAAGCCCTGCGCCCGCGCGCCGAGTTCACGCAGATCGGCGGCCGTGGCCTCGGCTTCGCTTTGCGAGCTTCTGTAGTGCAACGCGATGTCGAAGCCGTGCGCCGCCAGATCGAGCGCGATCACGCGGCCCACTCTGCGAGCGGCGCCGGTGACGAGCACGACGGGACGGGTCGAGGCAGTGGCCATTCCTACAATGCGTTGATGACAGCGAACGGATCAGCAGCGGCCGAAGCCGCGCGGCGATTATCGACGTTGATCCGACGTCAGATCGCCGGCAACGGCGGCTGGTTGCCGTTCGACCGTTTCATGGCCGCGGCCTTGTATGCGCCGGGCCTGGGCTACTACGCACGCGGCCACGCGGTGTTCGGCAGCAGCCCGGCGAGCGGCGACTTCACCACCGCGCCGGAAATGAGCGCGCTGTTCGGCGCCGCGCTCGCCAAC
>CADEEN010000042.1 GCA_902826345.1 uncultured Burkholderiales bacterium
CGATCTCGCTGCTGCGCTGCTGCGTGTCGGCGGTCAGCGTGGCGCGGACGCGATCGAGCTCCTCGCCGCGCCCGGCCAGCTCGCCCTCCAGCTGGCGCTGGGCGTCGCGCAGCGCCTGCAGCTCGCTGCGTGCCTGGGCGAGCTCGGCGGCGGCGCCGTGCGCCGACTCGAGCGTCGCGCCGAGCGCGCGCCGCTCCTCTTCGCTGGCGGCCAGCGCCGCCGAGGTCTGCTCGAGCGCCGCCTCGGCGCGGCTGCGCTGCTCGTGGGTACCGACCAGCTCCTGGCGCAGACGGGCGATCACCGCCTCGGTCTCGGCGCGCGCGGCATCGGCGGCCGACAGCGCCGTGGTCAGCTCGCCGACCTTGGCGGCTCGCGGCGCCAGCTCGGACACCTGGGCGTGCAGCGCGGCGGCTTCCTCGCCGCGGGCGCGGGCGGTGTCGAGCGCTTCCTGCAGCTGGGTCTCGAGCGCGGCGCGCTCGGACTTCAGGGCGACCAGCGCCGCATCCTGCGCGGCGGCGTGCTGGGCGTGCTCGGCGGCCGCGGCCTCGAGTCGGGCGACCTCGGAGCGAGCGGCGTCGGCCGCCTCCGATGCCGTCGCCAGCCGGCGGCTGAGCTCGTGGGCGCGCTCCTCGATCTCCGGCACCTGCGCCTGAGCGGTGCGCAGCTGGGCCAACTCCTGATCGAGCAGGGCGGCGCGTTCCTGCGCGGCCTTGAGGAAGGACTGGGCGGTGACCCGCTCCGCGGTCTCGGAGGCGCGCTGGCGTTCGGACTCCTCCAGCGCCTGGGTGAGGCGGGCGAGCTCGGTCTTCAGCGCCGCCAGACCGCGCAGCAGCGTCGGCTGGGTGGTGGTGGCCTCTTCCTCGACCACCTTGGCGGTGGCGGCGGCGGACATCGGCAGCTCGCTGAGTGCCAGGGCGCAGACGCGCAGCGACTGGCTGAGCGTCTTCAGCAGGCCGTCGGCGAAGCCCCGCGGCGTCGGCGAGAAGAGCACCACGACGCCCACCGGCGCGTTGGCGTGGAAGAACGGCACCGCGGCGATGGTCAGCCGGCGCGGGTTGATGGCGGCAAGCGCCTTGGGGACGAACGGGTTCTCGTGCGCCGACTCGATGACGTTGATGCGGCGGTTGCGAATGCTGCGCAGCGGGATGTCCCAGGCGCTGACCATCGCATCGCCGCTCAGCACCTGTTCGGCCTCGGGCTCGAGTCCGACATGGCCGAGCAACTGCATGCGGCCGCCGCGCGGTTCGTAGGTCAGCAGCGCCGCCGCCTTGGTGCTCGTCGAGCGGGCGATCAGCTTGATCGCTTCCTCGGCGAAGGCGTCGCGCGAGGGGCGGATGCCGTAGAGCTGTTGCAGGCCGTCGCGCAGCGCGGTGAGTCCGGAGGCGCCGGGGCGCTGGGTGCCGCCGAGCGTGGCGACGGCGGCCGTCGCGCCGGCATCGGCTGCCGCCGGCTCGGGGGTTTCGACTGGGGGAGGCGGCGCCTCGTCAGCCGCCGGCCGCGATTCCGGCTCGACGACGGCGGCGGCCTGTTGCCGGCGAACGCGAGAGAACAGGCCCATCGCTCATCCCGCCGCGAGCGCCGATTGGACCTCCGACCATCCGGGTTGGTCGCCGGTATCGACGATCAACTCGAGGCGCTGCTCGGTCGTCAGCTCCACCCACACCAGACTCGCCTGCAGCGTCATCCTCTGCCCGTCCCTTTCCAGCACGAAGGTCAACGCCTCGCCCTCGGGCGGATCACCGATCGCCTGGGCGTCGACCTGGGTAGCGGTGCAGGGCGCGCTGAACACCGCCAGGCCGGACGGCGAGATCGACTGCACCTCGAGGAGCAGCGACACATCGCGCGCCAGGGGGCCGGCCGCCAGCGACAGCTGGGCCCGCGACGGGGGGATGCCCGGCGTCTGAGGTCCCGGATGGTTCGGATCCACCTGCACGAAGAGTTGGCCGTCGCAATTCGCATACCATCACCTCGCACGGCGCCCGGACGCCGGCCGGCCCCCTCGACTCAACGGCCAGCGGCGGTGGCAGGGCCACTGCGGCGATTTTCCGCCACCCTCACACGACCTCGCATGCGAGCTCGCTGACTTGGCTGGCAGTTGGATGGTCATGGCCGATCACTGACGGCTCCCCCTTGCGGCTGCTCGGCAGGAATGAAAAATCCTTACTCGTGAACGAGTGTGGAAACGGCCGGCTTGATCGGGCGCCGTGGGGTGGACGGGGTGCGCGCGGCTGATCTGATCGCCTCGGGCGGTATCGTCCTTCGTCCGGCCTACGGCTCGTTCGAGGACACGGTGCGGGGGCTGGTCGACGAGATGATCGCCAACCGGTGCCTGCCGAGCGTCCTGCGCGAGCAGGCGACGCGGGCGGTGGTCGAGCGCGAGACGATGCAGAGCACGGCGATCGTCGAGATCGGCGTCGCCGTGCCGCACGCCCGCCTGGAAGGGGTCGCCGGCGTGGTGGCGGCGATGGCGGTGTCGCCGACCGCCGTCTACTACGCCATGGCCGGCGTGCCGATCTCGATCGTCGTCGTCGTGCTGTCGGCGCCCGAACTGGTCGGCGACCACCTCGACACGCTGGCCAGCGTCTCGCTGATGCTGCAATCGGCCGACACCCGCCGCAACCTCGAGCACGCCTCCGACTCCGGCGCCGCCGCGCGCATCCTGCGCGGCCGCAACGGCCGCGGCAAAACGAGTCTGCTGCGATTGGCGGCCGGCCTGTCAGTGCCTGAGTCCGGGAGCATCAGGTGGGGCGGCGTGCCGGTGCGCGAAGCCGATGGCATGGCACGGCGTCTGCTGTACATCGCGCATGCGAGCGCGTTGAAGGACGATCTGAGCGTGGCCGAGTCGCTGCGCTTTCTCGCGCGGTTGCATGGCCGTGATGACAGCATCGGCGCGTTGCACGCTGCGCTCGACCGTGTCGGCATGGGTGCACGGCGCGACGCGCTGGTGCGCACGCTGTCGCAAGGCCAACGCCGCCGCGCTGCGCTGGCGCGGCTGGCACTGGAGCGCGAGGCCTCGTTGTGGATCCTCGACGAGCCGTACGACGCGCTCGACAGCGACGGCATCGAGGCCGTCAACGCGCTGCTCACGGAGCATCTTGCGCGCGGCGGCAGCGTGCTGCTGACGAGCCACCAGGCGGCGGGCGATTCGGCGCCGCCGATGGTGGGGTTCGACCTCGATGCGTTTGCCTGATGAAACAACCCCGAAGCGACTTCGCCGCCTCCCCCTCAAGGGCGCAACGCCAGCGGCCGGGCAAAGCTCGATCCACGGCGTTTGCTCGGGCGCGCCGCGCGTTTCGTGCGTCGGGGGTGGCGCATCGCGCAATGGCCCACTGACATGAACAGCCCCATCCTCGCCATCTACAGCCGTGACGTTCGCGTGGCCTCGCGGCGGCGTGTCGAAGCGCTGCTGCCGGTGGTGTTCTTCATCGTCGCCATCAGCCTGTTCCCGATCGGCGTCGGCCCCGAGCCGCAAATGCTGCGCCAGATCGCGGCCGGCATCGTCTGGGTCTGCGCGCTGCTGGCCTCGATGCTCTCGGTGGCCAGCCTCTACGCCGCCGACCATGCCGACGGCTCGCTCGAACAGATGCTGCTCTCGGGCCAACCCGGCAGCCTGATCGCCGCCGCCAAGGCGGCCGCACACTGGACGGTGACCGGCGTGCCGCTGGTGCTCGCCGCGCCGCTGATCGGCCTGTTGCTCGGCATGGGCATCGAGTCGCTGGCTGCGCTGGTGGCCTCGCTGTTGCTCGGCACGCCGATCCTGTCACTGCTCGGCGGCCTCGGCGCGGCGCTGACGCTCGGCCTGCGCAGCGCCGGCGTGCTGCTGATCCTGCTCATCGTGCCGCTGTCGATTCCGGCGCTGATCTTCGGCGCCGGCGCGGTCAGCGCGGTCGATGCCGGGCTGTCGGCGCAGGGGCATTTCTCTTTGCTCGGCGCGCTGTTGATCTTCACCGTACTGTGCGCGCCGGTGGCGACGGCGTTCGCCTTGCGCATCGCCTTGGAATGAACCGCATGAAACAGCCGACAACCTGGTTGACCTTCTCCGCGCCGCCGCGCTTTTACGCGCTGGCGCGTGCGGCGAATCCCTGGCTGTGGGCCTTGGCCGTAGGCTTGTCCATCGTCGGCCTGTACATCGGCTTCTTCGTCGCGCCGACCGACGCCACGCAGAGCGAGGCCTACCGCATCATCTTCATCCACGTGCCCGCGGCGTGGATGTCGATGATCCTGTACCTGGCGATGGCGTTCTGGGCGGCGATGGGCTGGATGCTCAATGCGCGCATGGCCTCGACGCTGGCGCGCGCCATCGCCCCGACAGGCGCGATGTTCACCTTCCTCGCCCTGTGGACCGGCGCCTTCTGGGGCAAGCCGACCTGGGGCACCTGGTGGGTGTGGGATGCGCGGCTGACCTCGGAACTGATCCTGCTCTTTTTGTATCTAGGCTTCATCGCGCTGGTGACGTCGATCGACGACCTGACTCGCGGCGACAAAGCAGGGGCGCTGCTGGCCATCGTCGGCTCGATCAATGTGCCGATCATTTACTTCTCGGTGCGCTGGTGGAATACCCTTCACCAGGGCGCCACGGTGAGTTTGACCAGTGCGCCGAAAATGGCACAAACGATGTTGTGGGCGATGCTGATCATGACCTTCGCCTTCTGGGCCTACGCCTTCGCCACGGTCTTCACCCGGGCGCAGGCGCTGGCACTGGAGCGCGATGCCGACGCCGACTGGGCGCGAAAGGAAATGTTATGAACTGGGGCAGTCTGTCGGAGTTCCTGTCCATGAAGGGTTATGGCCTGTACGTTTGGGGGTCGTACGGCGTGACCGCGCTGGTGATGTTCGTCGAGCCGTGGCTGGTGCGGCGTCACCTGCAGCGCGCGCGCCGCGGCACGAGCAATCTGGAGCAATGATCATGAAACCGCGTCACAAACGTCTGGCCATCATCGGCGGCGTCGTTGCCAGCGTCGCCGTGGCCGCGGGCCTGGTGTTGAACGCTTTCCAGAGCAACCTCGTCTTCTTCTTCTCGCCGTCGCAGGTGGTGGCCAAGGAAGCGCCGACAGCGAAGACCTTTCGCCTCGGCGGCATGGTCAAGGAAGGCAGCGTCAAGCGCAACGGCACCGAAGTGCAGTTCGCCGTCACCGACACCGCGCAGACGATCAACGTCAAGTACGTCGGCATCCTGCCCGATCTGTTCAAGGAGGGCAAAGGCGTGGTCGCGCAAGGCCAGTTGCAAAGCGACGGCCTGTTCGTTGCCCGCGAGGTGCTGGCCAAACACGACGAGAACTACATGCCGCCCGAAGCGGCCGAAGCCTTGAAGCAGGCCAAGAAAACCAACGACAAGATCGCCAACACCGTGTCTCCGGGAGCGCCGCAATGATCCCCGAGCTCGGCCAACTCGCGCTGCTGCTGGCACTCGGTGTGGCGCTGGTGCAGGGGAGCCTGCCGATCGTCGGCGCGGCGCGCGGCCGCCACGATTGGATGGCACTGGCGCGGCCGGCCGCGCAGACGCAGTTCCTGCTCGTGGGCATCGCGTTCGTGTGCCTGACGGTCTCGTTCATCAACAACGACTTCTCGGTGCTTTACGTCGCCGAGAACAGCAACTCGGCGCTGCCGCTGCAATTTCGCATTGCTGCGGTGTGGGGCGGCCATGAAGGTTCGCTGCTGCTGTGGCTGCTGATGCAAAGCGGCTGGACGATCGCCGTGGCTGTGTTCAGCCGCCACCTGCCGCTGCCGGTGGTGGCGCGCATCCTGGCGGTGATGGGCCTCATCAGCGTCGGCTTCCTGCTCTTCACGCTGATCACCTCGAACCCGTTCGAGCGCCTGCTGCCCGCGGCCGTCGACGGGCGCGACCTGAACCCGCTGCTGCAGGACCCGGGGATGATCATCCATCCGCCGATGCTCTACATGGGCTACGTCGGCTTCTCCGTCGCGTTTGCGTTTGCCATTGCGGCGCTGATCGGCGGCAACCTCGACTCGACCTGGGCGCGCTGGACGCGGCCCTGGACCACCGCGGCGTGGATGTTCCTCACCATCGGCATCGCCCTGGGCAGCTGGTGGGCCTACTACGAACTCGGCTGGGGCGGCTGGTGGTTCTGGGACCCGGTGGAGAACGCATCGTTCATGCCGTGGCTCGTCGGCACCGCATTGATCCACTCGCTGGCCGTCACCGAAAAACGCGGCGCGTTCAAGTCGTGGACGGTGCTGCTGGCGATCATGGCGTTTTCGCTGTCGCTGCTCGGCACCTTCCTCGTCCGCTCGGGCGTGCTGTCGTCGGTGCATTCGTTTGCCACCGACCCGACGCGCGGTTTGTTCATCCTGGCGTTCCTCGTCGTCGTCATCGGCGGCTCGCTGGCGCTGTACGCGTGGCGCGCGCCGCAGGTCGGCCTCGGGGCGCGTTTCGATCTGGTGTCGCGCGAGACGATGCTGCTCGGCAACAACGTCATGCTCGTCGTCGCGATGGGCACGGTGCTGCTCGGCACGCTGTACCCACTGGCGCTCGACGCGCTCGGCATGGGCAAGATCTCGGTCGGCCCGCCGTACTTCGACGCGGTGTTCGTACCGATCATGACGCCGCTCGTGTTTCTGATGGGCGTGGGCCCGCTGGCGCGCTGGAAGTCGGCCGAGTTGCCGAGCCTGGCCAAACGCTTGCGGTGGGCTGCCGTGCTCACCGTTGTCGCCGCACTGCTCACCGGCTGGGTCGCAGGCCGCATCTCGGTGATGGCAACGCTCGGTTTCCTGATGGCGTGGTGGATCGTCTTCGCGGTGGCCACCGACCTCGTCGAGCGTGTGCGGCCGGCGAGCGTGGCCGCATCGAACCTGTGGTCGCGCCTGAAACTTGTGCCGCGCACGATGTGGGGCATGTGGCTGGCGCACATCGGCGTGGCTGCGTTCGCCTTCGGTGTCAGCATGGTCAACACCTACGGCGTCGAGCGCGACGTGAAGATGGAGATCAACGACACCGTCGAGGTGGCGGGCTACGTCTTCACCTTCCGCGGCGTGCGCGACGCGCAGGGGCCGAATTACCAGGCCGCGCAAGGCCTCGTCGAGGTGACGAAAAACGGCCAGCCGGTGGCGACGATGCGGCCTGAGAAGCGCATCTACCGCGTGCAGCAGAACCCGATGACGGAAGCCGCGATCGATACCGGCTTCACGCGCGACCTCTACGTCTCGCTCGGCGAACCGGTGGGCGGCAACAACGCCTGGGTCGTGCGCGTGTACGTCAAGCCCTTCATCGACTGGATCTGGGGCGGCTGTGTGCTGATGGCGCTCGGCGGCGTGCTGGCCGCGAGCGACCGCCGCTACCGCGCGACGAGCCGCCAGCGCGAGCGCCTCGATGTGCAGGGAGCGCGCGCCGCCTCATGAAGGGCCTGCGTTTCATCATTCCGCTGGCCGTGTTCGGCGTGCTGGTGGCGTTTCTCGCTGTCGGCCTGAAGCTGAACCCGCGCGAGGTGCCGTCGCCGCTGATCGGCAAACCGGCGCCGGCGTTTGCGCTGACGCACCTCGGCGACGCCGACAAGACGCTGGGCCGCGACGACATGAGAGGCAAGGTCTGGGTGCTCAACGTCTTTGCGTCGTGGTGCACGCCGTGCCTGGACGAGCACCCGCACCTGGTGGCGTTCGCGCGCACCAAGCAGGCGCCGTTGATCGGCCTGAACTACAAGGACACGCGACCGAATGCCACGCAGTGGCTGAGCCGCCACGGCAACCCGTACGACGCCGCGCTGTTCGACGGTGACGGCCGCGTCGGCATCGACTTCGGCGTTTACGGCGTGCCGGAAACCTTCGTCATCGACGCGCAGGGCGTGATTCGCTTCAAGCATGTCGGCCCGGTGACGCCGGAGGTGATTCAAAAGCGCATCGTGCCGCTGTTGAAGGAGCTGAATGTTTAGGGGGCTCGTCCTGTCGTTGCTGCTGATGTGCAGCGGCGCGTTCGCCAAGGAAGCCGCGCCGGTCGCTGCCGACCCGGCGCTCGAAGCGCGCGTCACGGCCATCACCGCCGAGTTGCGCTGTCTGGTTTGCCAGAACCAGACCATCGCCGACTCCAACTCGGGCCTCGCCGATGACCTGCGCATGCAGGTTCGCGAGCAACTGCGCAAAGGCGCGAGCGATCAGCAGGTGCTGCAGTTCATGACCGACCGCTATGGCGACTTCGTGCTCTACCGGCCGCCGTTCAAGGCCAGCACCGCGCTGCTGTGGATCGGGCCGACGGCATTGCTCGTCGTTGGCCTTGGCGCCTTGGTGCTCGTGCTGCGGCGGCGCGCCAAGCTCGCGCCGGATCGCTTCGAGCCCGATGACGACGACGCGGCCGCTGATGGAGACACTGCGCGATGACGCTATTCGTCGTGCTCGGCGCGCTGCTGTCGTTGCTGACGCTGGCACTGCTGACGTGGCCGCTGTGGCGCAGCGGTGGCCGCAACGAGCTGCGCGAGCAGCTCGATCAGCTCGCAGCGTTGAAAAAGTCGGGTGTGCTGGCCGATGCGCAGTACGACGAAGCGCGGCAGACGCTCGAGCGGCGAATGGCTGAAGCCAGCCCAACGACGGCCGCACCGTCGTCGAAACCGCTGCTGTTCGGCATGATGAGCTTCGTCTGTGCGATCGCGGTGGCGGGCTATGCCTGGCTCGGCACGCCGCGCGCGCTGAACAGCGAACTCGTCGCGGCAGCGCCCGCCGGCAGCGAAGGCCCGGTCACGCCCGAGCAGATCGAGGCCATGGTCGAGGGCCTGAACGCGCGGCTCAAAGACAACCCCGACGACGCCGACGGCTGGGCCATGCTCGGCCGCTCGCAGATGGTGCTCGGCCGCCACGCGCTGGCCGTGCCGGCGCTGCAGAAGGCCGTTGCACTGCGCGGTGACGACGCCGCGCTGCTGACCGAATACGCCGACGCGCTGGCCGTCGTCAACGGCCGCAACCTCGACGGTGAACCGAGCCGCTTGTTGGCGCAGGCGCTCGCGATCGAGCCGAACAACCAGAAAGCGCTGCTGCTGTCGGGCATGCACGCCTTCCAGCAGAAGGACTATGCGAAGGCGCTGCAGCAGTGGGAGAAGGTGGTGCAACTGTCGCCGGGTGGCGAGCTGGCGCAACAGCTGCAGGGGGTGATCGCGCAAGCGCGAGAGCGCGCAAGTGGCGGTGCGGCCGCGTCTGCAAATGCAGCGACAACGACGGCAGCCGTGCCGGGCACATCGGTGAGCGGCACGGTGACACTCGCGCCGGCGCTCGCCGCAAAGGCCAAGCCCGACGACACGGTGTTCGTCTTCGCGCGCGCCGCCGAAGGCCCGCGCATGCCGTTGGCGATTTTGCGCAAGCAGGTCAGGGACCTGCCGCTCACCTTCACGCTCGACGACAGCATGGCCATGTCACCGGCGGCCAAGCTGTCGGGCGCGCCGCGCATCGTCGTCGGCGCGCGCATCAGCGCCAGCGGCCAGGCCACGCCGCAGACCGGCGACCTGCAAGGCTTCTCGGCGCCGGTCGCTCCGGGCGCGGCGGGGCTGGCGATCCAGATCACCGACGTCGTCGCCACGCCTTAAGTTCGCACGCCATGCGCCGCCTTCGGCGCACGGCCGGTGACGCGCGCAACCAGCCGCTCCAGCCGGCGCCAGAAGCTCACCTCTTCGAGCACAGGGTTCAGGAAGTTGGTGACGACGCAGTAGTGCGAGTCCTTGTTGCCACCGTGGTGCTTGCCGTGGTGGCGTGGACTTTGCAGCAGGTGCAGGCGTTGCAGCCAGGTGACGAGCGCAGGGTTCTCGCGCGGGTTGCGGTGCGCCCACTTGTGCATCTGATTGGCGTTGACCGAGAGCACGACGAACAACAGCACGGCCGCGCTCAACTGGCCGAGCGCATGTGCGGCAGCGATGATCCCTGCGCCGATCAGCAGCAGGTCCCACGAGCTCTGCCACCACGTGCGCTTCAGAAAGTCGCGCGGCCGGCGGTGGTGCACTTCGTTGTCGCGCGCGATCAGGTTGATCAGGCGCAGCTTGCGCCGCGGCTTGAAGCGCGCATAGGTGTCCTCGGCCCAATGGACCATGCCCGACACCAGGTCGGCCATCAACACCGAGCCGGCGATCGCACCAAGACTCGAACTCAAGACAACAACGCTCATGGCGTCAAAGACTCACGGGTGGCACCTCCACATGAAGGTGCGCCATCGTCGCGGCGCGGCCCAGCGCCTGTCCACAGACGACGGTGGGGTATCGGCAACCGGTACTGGCCGGGTCGGGCAGCGCGCCGCTACGATGCGGCAGACCTGCCATGCAGCCGCTGACGCATCACCAGATCATCGGTCTCGTCGAGCCTTTCGCACGGCGTGCGCGCCATGTGGACATGGCTGCCAGCAACCGGCAGGAGCGGCGCATCGTCTTCAAGCCGATCGACCACGCCGGCCCGCCGCTGCTGCGCGACACGCTCGAACTCGAGAACCCGTACGACGGCTACTTCTGCCTCGTGCGGCGTTTGCAGGTCGATGGCAGTGATCTCAAGGCAAGCTTGATGGCCGAAGGCGCCGATGCCGGCGAGCTGCTGCAGCGCATCGAGTCCGTCGCGCCGCAGCGGCAGTTCAGCGCGGCGCCGGGCTCGATCACCGCGTTGAGTTTTCGCATCGCGGCCGACAAACTGATCCTCACCGAAGCCACCTCGCAGTTCGGCGGCTACACGATGACCACGCGCGTGCCGCGCACCAAAGGCATGGCCGCGGAGTTCGAACTTGCCGCGCCCGCGGCAGCGAGCCTCACGCTGCCCGAAGACCTGCTCGCCGTCATCGGCTGGGATTGGTCACCACTGCGCGCGCGCAAGGACACATGGACCGGCAAGGTGCGGCTGCGCGGCAACGAGCCGCGGCGCAGCGCCACTGCCGAAGCCAAACTCGCGCGCACGGTGCAGCACCTGGTGACGACGCTGGCGCAGCCGCCCGCTGCTTTTCATCAGCGATATGCCCGCGCGCGCTGGGGCGCGGCGTTCCGGCGCGGCATTCCGCTGTTGACGGCGCTGGGCATGATCGGCGGCGTGTCGATGTTGCCCCGCGCCGCGCTCGATGACTTTTCGCCGCTGCGCATGATGCTGTTCAACATTCCGACGCTGCTGCTGGCGCTGGCGTTTTCGATGCAGGAGATGCCGCGCTTCGAGATCCCGCCGTGGCCGCGGCGCTTGAATGCATCGGCGTGGCCTTTATTGCAACCGACGAAAGACTGATCGATGCACGGCAACCCGATGAACATTCCGCCGCTGTCGATCGCCGCGGCCAAGGCCGCATTGATCGAGCAGTACGCCGACACCACGCTGCGCCGGCGCGCGAGCATGCTGTGGGGGCCGCGCGGCGTCGGCAAATCGTCCGTGGTGCGCCAGGTTGCCGCGCACTTCGGCGTGCCGCTGATCGATCTGCGGTTGACGACGATCGAGCCGGTGGACATTCGCGGCGCGATCTATGCCGATAACGCGCAGGGCAAGACGGTGTGGTTCCCGCCCGAGTTCCTGCCCGGCGCCGATCAACCGGCGGGCATCCTGTTTCTCGACGAGCTCACCGCCGCCGACCAGCGCTTGCAGATCTCGGCCTACTCGCTGATCCTCGATCGCCGCGTCGGCCACTACGCTCTGCCCGACGGCTGGCAGGTCATCGCCGCCGGCAACGCCAGCTTTCACGGCGCGGTGAGCCACGACATGGGCACCGCGCTGGCCGACCGCATGTTCCATTTCAACGTGCAGACGACGATCGATGCCTTCCTCGCACACGCGCTCGCTTCGAACTTCGCGCCCGAGGTCATGGCGTACCTGAAAGTGCGGCCGGACAAGCTCGACGACACACAGGCGCAGCTCGCCGCCGACCACCTCGTCGGCGCCAGCCCGCGCGGTTGGGAAGACATCTCCAACGTGCTCAAGTCCGGCTTGTCGGAGACGGCGCAGCGCGTCTTCGTGCAGGGCCGCATCGGTGCAGCCAACGCGGCCGAGTTCTTCGGCGTGCTGCGTGAGTTGCAAGACAGCGTCGATGTGGTGCGGCTGCTCGCCGCCGAGCGCGGCGACGAGACCGCGGCCCTGCTGCCGCGCACGCTCGACGGCCTGTACGGCATGGTCTATGGCCTGCTCGCCGCCAGCAGCGACAGCCAGGCGCTGGCGCGCGCTCTCGAGATCGTCGAGCAGTTGCCCGACACGCGTGCCGAGGGCGCGTTGCCCCTGCGCGAAGCGCAGACGCTGGCGATGGAGCTGCTGATGCAGCGCGCGCTGGAAAACGGTCTCGAAGCCACGGTGATCGACAGCGCTTCGTACCGCCGCTACAGCGAGCGGCGGCGCAAGGAAGGCGCATCGTGAATGCGCACGAGCACCGCGGGCTGCGCGCGGTGCAACGCATGGTCGAGTTCGCGCCATCCACCGGCGGCTTGGCGCTGTGGGTGCGGCATCACGATGTGCCCGGCGACGAGGAAGGTGCCCCGCCGGTCGCCACCGACGGCGACACCTTGTTCTACGCCGAGAGTTTCGAGCGGCAGCCGGTTGACGAGCAGGTCGGCCTGGTCGCGCACGAGGTGCTGCACATCGCGCTGCGCCACCCGCAACGGTTTGTCGATCTGCAACGCCTGCTCGGTGACGTCGACCTGAAGCTGTTCAACACCTGTGCCGACGCCATCGTCAACAGCACGCTCGATCACCTCGCCTGGCTGCAGCTACCGAAATCCGCGGTGCGATTGCAAAACCTGCTGGAGAGCGCGCTCGGCGTGTTCGAGAACGTCGACAAGTCGCTGCTCGAATGGGACGTCGAGCAGCTCTACCGCGCCATCGACGACCGACGCCTTCCGCCGCAGAGCGGCCGACGCAACGCGCAGGGCCAGGACCGCCCGAGCACCAGCAACGACGCCGCCGGATCGGGCCGCCCACGCGCAGACGGGCCACGCGCCGCGGCCGTGCGCGCGCTCGGCGCGATGACCGCGCCCGACCTGCGCCCCGGCACCCACGCACAAGCCGCGCCCGAAGCCGAAGCGCAAGCCGCGCGCGAATGGAGCGAACGGCTGCTGCGCGCCCACGCCGGCGATGGCGCGTTCTCGATGCTGCGCACGCTGATCGCCGACCTGCCGCGCAGCCGCACGCCGTGGGAGCAGGTGCTGCGCACGCAACTCGCGCGTTGCCTGACGCCGAGACCGGCGGTGTCGTGGTCGCGGCCGTCGCGTTCGTATCTGGCGAATCAGGGGCGAGTCAGTTCGCACCATCGCATGCCTTGGGAGCCCGGCTTCAGCGGCGTCAAGACCGTGCCGCGGCTGGTCGTCATCGTCGACGTCTCGGGCTCGATCGACAGCGACCTCATGGCACGCTTCGCCCGCGAGATCGAAGCCATCGTCCGCCGCCTCGAAGCCGGCCTGGTGCTGGTGATCGGCGACGATCGCGTGCAGCGCGTCGTCCACTTCGACCCCGCCGAGCTGAAACCCGCGCGGCTGGACCTGCAAGCGATCGAGTTCAAAGGCGGCGGCGGCACCGACTTCACGCCGCTGCTCGAAGAAGCCGACACCCATCGGCCCGACCTGGCCGTCGTGCTGACCGACCTCGAAGGCCCGGCGCGCTTTCGCCCGCGCTGGCCGGTGATCTGGGCGGTGCCGGAGTCGTCTGCTGCGACCGTGGCGCCGTTCGGCCGTGTATTGAGCCTGAGATAGAGCCAGGGCCTGCGCTAGACTGACCATGGGGTTGGTTCTGACAGAGGGCTTTCGAATGAAATCGGCAAATCAAGCGGCTGTGGCGCCCGTGGCGCGCATGTTGACCGTCGCTGCGGCGGCAATCCTGCTGGCAGCCTGCAGCACGACACCAGCGCCACCGCGCTGGCAGGGCGACACACCGGGCTCGATGCTGTGGGTCGGCAACAGCTACTTCTACTTCAACAACAGCATGCACGGCCACCTCGGCGGCATGCTCACTGCGGCCGGCGTGCGCGGCACGCGCCAGACGTCGGTGACCGTCAGCGGCTCGGGCCTCGATTGGCACGACATGGCGTCGCACTTCAAGCCCGGCACGGGCATGGCGCGCTACAGCTTCAACGCCGCCAACGAAGTCGTCTTCAACAAGTTCGAGCGCGCCTACGACCTGGTGCTGATGATGGATTGCAGCCAGTGCCCGATCCACCCGAAGCTGCAGCAGGCGTTTCACGACACGGCGGCGAAGCACGCCGTGGCCGTGCGCAATGCGGGCGCCGAGCCGGCGTTGTTCCTCAGCTGGGCCTATCAGGACCAGCCGCAGATGACCGATCAGCTGGCGGCGGAGTACGTCAAGGCGGGCCGCGCGAACAACATGCGTGTCGTGCCGGTCGGCCCTGCGTTCGCGGCGTCGATCGCCAAGCGGCCGGACGTCATCCTGCACGCGCCCGACAAGCGCCATCCGAGTCTGGCCGGCACCTACCTGGGCGCCGCGGTGGTCATGGCCAGCGTGTTCAAGAAGTCGCCGGTGGGCAACACCTACACGGCGGGGTTACCGGCGGATGTGGCTCAGCACCTGCAAGCGGTCGCCTGGGAAACCGTGCAGTCGTTCAAGCAGTAGGCTCAGCGCTCGTAGACGAAGCCGTCGGCCGGCGCTTGAATCTGTGCCACGGTGGCGTTGGCGACGATGCCGTCGGCCAGCACGATGACGCTGCCGGCCGCGGCGATCGAGGTCACCGCGGCCAGGGTCGGCTTGGCCGCCTTGGCGACATTCGCCGCTGCGGTCTGCGTCTTCTTCGCTGCGGCCCTGCCGTCCGACTGGGCGACGGCGTGCGTGGCCATCAGCGCGCCACAGGCGATCAGCGACATCTCGACGAGGCAACGTTTCATCTTCTATTCCCCCAGCGGCAGGCTCTATGGACCCGCGCGATGACGATGCTAGACGCGGCCGCCACGCCGTGACGCATGGCCGACGCGCCCGGCGGGCGGCTTGCACAGAAAGTGCCGTGCCAAAGTTGACGGCCGCAGCGGGAACGCGAAGGCAAGGTGAAAGCGGTCGGGCTTTGGACCGATCGCCTGCATCGAGAGTGGACCTGTACCGGGGGCGACGGCGGACGGACCATGTGGCTTCGCGCGCTCGCCCGTCAGACCCCAGCGGACGATGTGTCGACGAAAGAACCTGCACACCATGAACCGACTCGAAGTGCGCTGTTTCTCGCTGTCGATCGACGGCTACGGCGCCGGCGCCGACCAGACCCTTGCGCAGCCGCTGGGCAAGGACGGCGAGCGCGTGCATGAGTGGATGTTCGCCACCCGCACCTGGGCGCGTCTGCAGGGCCGCGACGGCGGCGAGACCGGCATCGACGATCACTTCGCGTCGCGTGGCTTCGAAGGCATCGGCGCCTGGATCCTCGGGCGCAACATGTTCGGCCCGCCGCGCGGCTTCGATACGGCGGCGCAGGAATGGAAAGGCTGGTGGGGCGACACACCGCCGTACCACTGCCCGGTGTTCGTTCTGACGCACGAGCCGCGCCCGCCGCTGCAGATGGCCGGCGGCACGACCTTTCACTTCGTCGGCGGCGGCATCGAAGCCGCGCTGGAGTCGGCACGCGAGGCCGCCGCGGGGGGCGACATCCGGCTCGGCGGCGGCGTGGCGACGATCCGTGCGTACCTGCGCGCGCGCCTCGTCGATCGCCTGCACCTGGCCATCGCGCCGGTGCTGCTCGGCTCGGGCGAAGCGCTGTTCGCCGGCATCGACCTGCCAGCGCTGGGCTACCGCTGCACCGAGCAGGCGGCGACCGCGAAGGCGACGCACGTGGTGCTGACGCGCGACGGCTGAACATGGCGGAATTGTCAGGCTGCATCGCCGTCGTCACCGGCGCCAGCCGCGGCGCCGGCCGCGGCATCGCGATTGAGCTCGGCGCTGCGGGCGCCACGGTGTACGTCACCGGCCGCAGCACTCGCGCGCAGCCGGCGCACAGTTATGGCTCGATGCTCGCGCTGTCGCAGATGTCGCAGGTGCCGGGCAGCATCGACGACACGGCCGACGAGGTCACGCGCGCCGGCGGCCGCGGCATCGCGGTGCGCTGCGATCACACACAGGAGCAGGATGTCGCCGCGCTGTTCGCGCGCGTGCAGCGCGAGCAAGGCCGGCTCGACCTGCTCGTCAACAACGCCTGGGGCGGCCACGAGGTCTTCGACGGCGTGTTCCAGGCGCCGTTCTGGCAGCGGCCGATGGCGCAGTGGGACGCGATGTTCGACCGCGGCGTGCGCAACCACCTGCTGGCCGGCGTTCACGCGGCGCCGCTCTTCGTACAGCAGCACAAGGGCTTGATCGTCACCATCACCTTCTGGGACCGCGAGCGCTACCTGCACGGCAACCTGTTCTACGACCTGGCGAAAGCCTCGATGACGCGCCTGGCCTTCGCGATGGCCGAGGAGCTGCGCCCGCACGGCGTGGCGTCGCTGGCGCTGTCGCCGGGTTGGATGCGAACCGAGTTCGTGCTCGCCGGGCACCACACCGACGAGGCCCGGTGGCGCGAGCGGCCCGAGCTCGCAGGCACCGAGTCGCCACGCTACGTCGGCCGCGCCGTCGTCGCGCTGGCCGGCGACGACGAGATCATGGCGCGCTCGGGCGCGGTGCTGCGCGTGGGCGACCTGGCGCAGGCCTACGGATTCACCGACATCGACGGCCGCCAGGTGCCGGCGTTCGAGCTCGAAGCGCCGTGACGGCATATCGATTGCCGCCCCTCTTTCACCCATGAACAGGAGACCGACATGCCCCACCGAAACACCATCTGCCTGTGGTACGACCATGAGGCCGAAGACGCTGCGCGCTTCTACGCCGAGACCTTCCCCGACAGCGCCGTGGGCACGGTCTTTCATGCACCGGACGACTACCCGTCCGGCAAGAAGGGCAGCGTGCTGACGGTCGAGTTCACCGTCGCCGGCATCCCCTGCATCGGCTTGAACGGCGGGCCGATGTTCAAGCACAGCGAAGCCTTCTCATTCCAGATCGCCACCGTTGACCAAGCCGAGACCGATCGCTTGTGGAACGCCATCGTCGGCAACGGCGGCCAGGAAAGCGAGTGCGGCTGGTGCAAGG
>CADEEN010000043.1:0-8977 GCA_902826345.1 uncultured Burkholderiales bacterium
GAAGTCCCTTTCATTCGTTGGGCGTCACAGTCCGAAAGCGCGACAATGCGAGCGCTGTGCCATTCAGGAGCCTTCGCATGCAGCTGACCGCCGTGCTCACTCCCGCCGAAGAAGGTGGATTCGTCGCGCTCAATCCAGAAACGGGAACAACAACGCAGGGCGAGACCGTCGAAGAAGCAGTCGCCAATCTGACGGAGGCCACTGCTCTGTACCTGGCGGAGTTCCCTTTGCCCTCCACGGGCCATCCTGTCATCACCACGTTCACGGTTCCCGAACCGGTGCATGCCTAAGCTGCCGCACCTCTCGGGAGCCGAGGTTCAGCGCGGTCTTGAACGTTTGGGTTTCACCAAGGTTCGCCAGAGCGGCAGCCATGTTGTCATGAAGCGCGAGGCGAAGGGCTGCGTCGTTCCAATGCACAAGGAGGTCAACGTAGGCACGCTCGCTGGCATCCTTCGGCAGGCCGAAGTAACGCCGGAAGAGTTCTTGGCCGCGCTGCAAGGGTGACGCCCAACCCGTCGATCGAGCGGCCAGTTTCCGGCGGGCTTCGCCCGCCTCCAACTGCCGCTCATCTCCGTTAGGCATCTGATGAACACCGCGGCGATGTCCCACCGGTAGTTGCAACCGGCGGCGGTGCGGTGCACGTTACGCGGCCCGTTTGACCTCGTCAACGTGAGCTTGCTTGTCGAGTCGGCCCAAGGCAGCTTTCAAGATCCACAACTCCTTGATGCCCTGGGTCTTGCGAAACGACTTCTGCGCTTCGAGGAAGCCCGCAGCCGTCCAGCGCAGTGCCATGTCTGCGCCTTGTCCACCGCGGCCAGGTCACCGCCGATGCTGCCCACATGCCGAACCTCGCCTTCGCGGCCGGCCTCGGCCAGCGCGATGTCGATGCTGTCCTTGTGCACGTCCAGACCGACGTACACGGTGCTAGATTTACCCATGGCCCGTCTCCTCGCACACTCGCAACGATCCGGCCGACCATCGGCCCGGTGCATTGGTGTAGCTCGGCGCGCCTCGTGCGCGCAACCTACGGTATTGCAGGCGACGGGCCGCCAGAGTTCACGAAGCCATCTTGTCTAGGCATCACCATCCAACTTCTCGACGCACTATGTCATTCAGTCGAATCCTCACCAACGTATGCGCCGATGATCTTGCCGCCAGCCGAGACTTCTACGTTCAGTTGCTCGGCTTCGCGATCAACTACGACAGTGACTGGTACGTTCAGCTTCGTGGTCCCAGTCCCCAGAACGCAGAGCTCGGCATCATCAAACGGACACATGACCTTGTACCCAAGAATTTTCAGACCACTCCTTCTGGAATGTATGTAACTTTCGTGGTTCCAAATGTCGACGAGCTGCACAACAAGGCAATTGCAATGGGTGCAGAAGTGATACAGGAACCCCGAAACGAGTTCTACGGTCAACGTCGCTTCTTGGTGCTTGATCCGGCTGGTTGCCTGCTCGATGTTTGCTCACCGTGGAGCGACAACGAAAAGCGAGCGCACCGCCGCGACGTCTAACAGGCTGTTGACGCGCCGTTGTTCGTGCGGGCCCAGGTGCGAACCGCTTGGCAGAGCGCCAATCCGATCGCGTGGTCATCGAGTGTGTCGAGCCACGAGGGGTTGGTCGAGCTTGCCTGCCACCGGTCTGACCTGGCAGTGCATCTTCGGTGCGTGTCGTCTGCGCGAGGAAGATCGAGTTGGTCACGCCGTGGCTCGCGCCGGCGTCGAGCCACGGCTCGACGCTCACATGATGCGATCGTCGATGCGCTCAATGTGTGTTGACAGGTCGTTCGCGCCACCAACTTCCGGCACCACTTCCGGCACGCGTCGCGCACCTACAGCTGCGGCTCAGTCGCCGTCTTCATTCTCCTGCGCCAGTTGCAACTTGAGATGATAGGCGCCGATGTCGAAGTCGGTGCTGTCCGAGACCGCGGCCAGCACCAGCGGCGCGACGCGTTGCCGCTCCTCTTCGGTCTCGAAGTTTGTGAAGCCGGCCGCAGCCGCCTCGGCGAACAGGTTCTTCGACAGCCGCATTGCCTTCGCTTCGTGGCTCTCTATGTCGGGGTTGGCGCCGGGGGGGATGTTTTCCTCGATCCATGTCTCGACCCACCTCAGGAAGCGCTTGCTCATGACTGCTCCTGCTTCGAGCACGGCGCCGGTTTCCCGGCCCGCCGTGCCCCACTCGATACGTTGTCCAACTGAAAAAGTAGCTTACTGCATCGACCAGCCGATGCTCGCAAAGGATTGGGCGCACCGCATGTGAAGCGCTGCGCATCGAGCGACGAAGACCTCATCCTGACGGACCCAGCGCATCAACCCTGCGCAATATCCTCGTGAACGCAGAACACGCACACATGGTTCACGGTCTTGAAGTCCGGAAAGTCATCGTCCTCGAAGGCCACATCCGAGCGCTCGAGGCTCTGGATGGTTGCTGCGCTGATCAGCCGCGCTTCAGGACTTTGCGCACCGCCGCGCCGCGCAGGCGGTGCGCCTGCGGCAGGTCGCTGCCCAACAGCGGCCGCAGGTAGTCGCCGAAAGCCGGCGTGACGTCGTTGCCAGCGGCGTTGATGAAGGCATCGCCCATCACGCGCGTCTTCGCGGCCACCGCTTCGAGCGGTTGCAGCGCGTACTCGACGGCGTAGTCGCCGCTGCGGCGCAGCGCCACCGAGCCGACCTGCCCTTGCAGCAGCGCGTACTGCACCGCGCGCTCGCCGACGTCACGCGCCTCGCGCGCATCGACATCGCTGACGCAGCCGAGGAAGCTGCGTTGCAAGTAGCCGAAGGTGTCGCCGCGCACGCGCTTGATGCCGAGCTTGGCTTTGATCTCGTCGCACAGCAGATCGGCGAGCGCGCCGGTGCCGGAGAGTTGCACGTTGCCGTGCGCATCGCGCTCGACGTTCTTCGACAACTTGGCGGCAATCGCTTCGCCCGACCCGTCGTGGATGCCTTCGCTGACGGCGACGACGCAGCGGCCGAATCTGTCGTGCACCGCCTTCACGTCGGCGAGGAACTTGTCGATCTCGAAGACGCGCTCGGGCAGGTACACGAGGTGCGGGCCGTCGTCGCTCGCCGTGCGTGCGAGCGCCGCCGCGGCCGTGAGAAAGCCGGCGTGCCGCCCCATCACCACCGCGACGTACACGCCGGGCAGCGCGGCGTTGTCGAGATTCGCGCCGGCAAAAGCCTGCACGACGAAGCGCGCGGCCGAAGGAAATCCCGGCGTGTGGTCGTTGCCCATCAGGTCGTTGTCGATCGTCTTCGGAATGTGCACCGCAGACAGCGCGTGCCCGGCCTTCTTCGCTTCCTCGACGACGATGCGCACGGTGTCCGACGAGTCGTTGCCGCCGATGTAGAAGAAGTGGCTGATGTGATGCGCCTTCAGCACCTCGAGGATGTTCTTGCAGTACGCCAGGTCGGGCTTGTCGCGCGTCGAGCCGAGGGCAGACGCCGGCGTGGCGGCCACGCGCTCCAAGTGCGCGGTGGTTTCCATCGTCAGGTCGATGAAGTCTTCGTTGACGATGCCGCGCACGCCGTGGCGCGCGCCGTAGACGCGCTCGACGCCCGGCAGCCCGCGCGCGGCGAGCACCGCGCCGACGAGGGATTGGTTGATGACGGCGGTGGGGCCACCGCCTTGGGCGATGAGGATGCGGCTTTTGTCGGGCATGCGAGTTTCTCCTTGGCTGGCCGACGATTGTGCCGCCCTGCACAATCGCCGGCATGGGCACGCTCTACCTCGTCCGCCACGGCCAGGCTTCGTTCGGCGCCGCCGACTACGACCAGCTCTCCGAACTCGGCCAGCGCCAGTGCGAGCGGCTCGGCGCCTGGTTCCGCGCGCACGGCCGGCGCTTCGACGCCGTGCTCACCGGCACGTTGAAGCGGCATGCGCAATCGCTGGCCGCGATCGAAAGCGGCCTGGGCGTGCAGCATGCGGTGCAGGCGCGAGCCGAATTGAACGAGTACGACAGCCATGCGCTGATCCGCACGGTGCACAGCGGGCCGCTACCCACGGTGGGCACCGCGGCCGAGGCCAAGGTGCACTTCCAGATGCTGCGCGACGGCCTGTCGCGCTGGATGCAGGGCCAGACGCGGCCGGCGGGCATGCTGCGCTACGCCGCTTTCGTCGCCGGCATCGACGAGACGCTGACGCAGGTGCGCGAGCGCCATGCCGACGGCACGGCGCTCGTCGTCTCCAGCGGCGGCCCGATCTCGATGGCCGTCGGCCACGTGCTCGGGCTGCAACCGGACAACGTGATCGAGCTCAACCTGCACCTGCGCAACAGCGCCGTCTGCGAACTGCGCATGACGCCCAAGCGCTTCAACCTGATCACCTTCAACACCCTGCCCCACCTCGACACGCCGGAGCATGCGTCGTGGGTCACGCACGCGTGAGCGACGACACCCTCAGGCGCCGATCGAGAACAGGCGCGCGTTGTTGACTGCGTAAACACGGCCGTCGGGGCCGATCGCCGTCGGCGTGTACGACTGCGCATAGCCGTTGTTCATGCGGATGCGTTCGGCGAGCGTGTTGCTCGGCAGGTGCCAGCGGTACAGGTGGCCGTCTTCGCTGTTCATCAGCACCGAGCTCGTCTGCGGGTCGACCGCTGCGGTGTTGATGCACCACTCCTCGACACCGCCCGCGTAGTCGTAATCGGGCGTCGGCCCGAGCACGGTGAAGACTTCCTGCATGACGAGCGCGCTCGAGAAGCGGTCTGTCTGCGTCGCGTTCGGGTCGACGATGGCCACGCGGTGCTGGCCATCGCCGCTGCCGATGCCGCCGTAGCTGTTGTACTTGAGCGCCAGCAGGTAGCCCGACGTGCCCGTGTATTGCGGCACGATCTCGCGCGGCACGATCGACGCGGTGTTGTCCCAGCCGAAACCGCCCGGCGTCTTCGCTTGCGCCAACGCACCGTCGAAGTGCAGCAACCAGCCGCGGAAGTTGTGCGACGGTGGATTGGCTTCGAGCACGCCGATGTACACGTCGCCGTCGGGGCCGACGGTGGGTGACGACGAAGCGTTGTCGTTGACCCAGGCCGCGCTGCCTTGCAGCGGATCGGTGAGCGCAACGCTCGCGCGCGCGGCCAGCGTGGCGGCATCGAGCGCGAGCAGGCGACCCGACGCGCGCACGCCCGACGGCGGCAGGTTGTTGACGACGACGTAGAGCGTGCGCTCGTCGTTGGACAGCGCGGGTGCGCTGTTGGTGGCAGTCTTCAGCATCGCCGCATCGCCGGCGACATCGGCCGCGCGCACCCAGCGCGCACTGCCGTCGGCGCCCAGGCGCGCGACGCCGCCCGCGAGGCCCGCCGGGTTGCTGCCGGTGACGGTGAAGCCGAAGAAGACATTGCCGGCGCTGTCGCTGGTCAGAGGCGTGTTGATGAAGACCGTGGCGTCGTGGCGCGCGGGGTCTGCGTTGTACGCGGCCTCGCCGTAGAAGACCAGCGTGCGCACTGCGCCGCTGGCCACATCGGCGCTGGCGCGCTCGAGCACGCGCCCACCCGACGCCGGCACGAGTAGCCGCGCATCGGGCGTCAGCACCGGGTTCAGGCTCGGCAGCCAGTTGTGCGGCGGCAGGCGGTAGCTCGTGTCGAGCGACCACAGCAGAGCGCCGTTGGCGCCGATGCGCGCTTCGACGCGAAAGGCGTTGTCAGCGCCGGTGCGCACCGGCAGCACCACGGTGTTGCGCCGCGTGATCACCGGCGAGCCGTAGTGCACGAGCAGCGCGCCGCTGCTGCTGTATGGCGGCGCCAGATCCACCGGCGTGCTCCACCACAGCGTGGCGAGCGGCTGCGTGGCGATCTCGCCGAGCGCAGTGTGCTGCGCATTGCGCGCGAAGCCCGGCCAAGCTGGACCATCGACGGGCACCACCGGTGGCCCCGGCGGTGGTGGTGGCGGCACGTCGGGCGGCGAATCGCTTGCGCCACCACCCCCGCAGCCGATCATGGCAAACAGCGGCGTCAACAACGCCAGGCGGCGCGTGAGCTGCGGCGAGCGTGGCGTGTCGTCGGCCTTCATGCTTCGAGTGTGCCGCAAGCCGCGTGCAGTGGCAGCCGGTGTCTATAATCCGCGCCTCGCATCCACGCCTCGTTGGTGGCCGTGCCGGAATAGCTCAGTTGGTAGAGCAGCGCATTCGTAATGCGAAGGTCGGGGGTTCGACTCCTCTTTCCGGCACCAAAAGCTAGACGGATAACCGGGCTGAAGCCGGTCCTCAATGGTCTGGGATCACGGCCGTGACCTCGATCTCGACCTTGGCGCGGTCTTCGATCAGCGCCGCCACCTGCACCGCCGTCATCGCGATGTCGTAGTGGCCGATCAGCTCACGAAACGCCGCGCCGATGGCCGGCAGCGCTTGCAGGTACTCGCGCTTGCTGGTCACGTACCAGGTCATGCGCGTGATGTGGTGCGGCTTCGCATCACCGGCTTCGAGCACGGCGACGATGTTGGCCAGCGCCTGGCGCGTCTGTTCGGCGAAGTCGTCGCTGTGAAAGACGCCGTTCGCGTCCCAGCCGATCATGCCGGCGACGAAGACCTGCCGGCCGCTTGCGGCCACGCCGTTGGCGTAACCCTTCGGGCGTGGCCATCCGTCAGGCAGCAATGCTTGTTTGTTCATGCGTTGTCGTGCAGCTTGAAGCGCTGCAGTTTTCCGGTGGCGGTGCGCGGCAGCTTGTCGATGAAGACGACGGCGCGCGGGTACTTGTAGGGCGCGATGGTTTGCTTGACGAAGTCCTGCAGCGTTTTGGCCATCGCGTCGTTGCCGTCGTGACCCCGCTGCAGCACGACGTAGGCCTTGACGATCTGGCCGCGCTCGGCATCGGCTGCGCCGATGACGCCGCATTCGGCCACCGCCGGGTGCTGCATCAGCGCCTCTTCGACTTCGGGGCTGGCGATGTTGTAGCCGGCCGAGATGATCATGTCGTCGGTGCGCGCGTGGTAGTGGAAGTAGCCGTCGGCATCGCGCCGGTAGGCGTCGCCGGTGTAGTTCCAGCCGTGCTTGACGTAGTTCTGCTGCCGCGCGTCGTTCAAATAGCGGCAGCCCGTCGGTCCTTTGACGCGCAACTGGCCGACCGTCCCGGTGGGCACGGGCCTGCCTTCGTCATCGACGACTTCGGCGCGGTAGCCCGGCACGGCCACGCCGGTGGCGCCAGGGCGGGCGTGCGCTTCGTCGGCCGAGATGAAGATGTGCAGCAGTTCGGTGGCGCCGATGCCGTCGATGAGCTCGATGCCGGTGGCGTCTTTCCACAGCGCGCGCGTCGAGGCCGGCAGCGACTCGCCCGCCGAAACGCATTTGCGCAGGCGCGTGGCGCGCAGCGCATCGCCGTGCGCGGCGAGCGCGCGGTACGACGTGGGCGCGGTGAAGAGCACGGTGGCGCCGTAGTCGCGGATGCCGTCGAGCAGGTGCGGCGGCGTGGCCTTCTCGAGCAGCACGGTGGAGGCGCCGACCGACATCGGGAACAGCAGCAAGCCGCCGAGGCCGAACGTGAAGGCCAGCGGCGGGCTGCCGATGAAGACATCGTCGGCCGTCGGACGCAACACATGCGGCGGCCAGCAGCGGCAGGCGGCGATGACGTCGCGATGGAAATGCATCGTTGCCTTGGGCACGCCGGTGGTGCCCGAGGTGAAGGCGAGCAGGCAGGTGTCGTCTGCCGCGGTGTCGACGTTGCCGAAGGGCGCGTCGTGACGCTGCATCGCCGCTTCGAGGCTGTCGTTGGCACTGCTGTTGAAGAGCCGCAACTGCAATGACGAGGACGCTTGCTGCAACTCGTCGGCGAGCGCCGCGTCGCACAGCGCATGCGTGACGCGGCCGATATCGATGATCGCCTTCAACTCCTTGGCGCGCAGCAGCGGCATCGTCGCCACGGCGATCGCGCCGGTCTTGATCACGCCGAACCAGCACGCGGCGAGCATCGGGTTGTTCTGCGCGCGCAGCAGCACGCGGTTGCCGGCAACGACGCCCATGTCTTGCACGAGAACGTGCGCGATGCGGTCGGCGCGGTCTTGCAGATCACGCCAGGTCCAGGTGACGCCGGGCGCGCGGATGCAGACGCGGTCGCCGCGGCCTTGAGCGATCGGCTGGTCGAGCAGCTCGGTGGCGCAGTTCAGTTGCGCGGGGAACTGCAGCTCGGGAAGTTCGAACAGGAACTCGGGTTGCTGATCGGCCGGCGGCAGGTGGTCGCGGGCGAAGGTGTCGGTGTGTGCAGTGCTCATGATGTTGACGACGCTGCATGCTGCTTCAGCAACTCACGCGCGATGATGAGCTGCTGCACTTCGGTCGCGCCCTCGTAGATGCGCAGCGCGCGGATCTCGCGGTACAGGCGCTCGACCGGCACCTCGCTGACGACGCCGAGGCCGCCGAAGAGTTGCACTGCCGAGTCGATGACCTGCTGCGCGCCTTCGGTGGCCACCATCTTGGCCATCGCCGCTTCGCGCGTCACGGCGTGGCCCTGATCGCGCTGCCACGCGGCGCGGTAGGTGAGCAGCGCGGCGCTGTCGATCGTGGTCGCCATCTGTGCGAGCTTGGCTTGCGTGAGCTGGAAGTCGGCGAGCACGCCGTTGAACATCTTGCGCGTGGTGGCGCGTTGCAGCGCTTCATCGAGCGCGCGGCGCGCGAAACCGAGTGCGGCAGCAGCGACCGACGTGCGGAAGACGTCGAGCGTGCGCATCGCGATCTTGAAGCCTTCGCCTTCGGCGCCGATGCGCTGCGTCGCGGCGATGCGGCAGTCGGCGAAGCGCAGCCTGGCGAGCGGGTGCGGCGCGATGACGTCGATGCGCTCGGCGATCTCGAAGCCCGGCGTGTCGGCATCGACGATGAAGGCGCTGATTCCGCGCGAACCTTTCTCTCCTGTGCGTGCGAAGACGACGTAGAAGTCGGCGATGCCGCCGTTGGAGATCCAGGTTTTCTGGCCGCTGAGGACGTATGCATCGCCCTGCGCGCGCGCGTTGCACGCCAGTGCTGCGACATCGGAGCCGGCATCGGGCTCGGCCACTGCA
>CADEEN010000043.1:8987-16422 GCA_902826345.1 uncultured Burkholderiales bacterium
GCCGCGATCGCGTCGCCGCTCGCCACCGACGGCAAGTAGCGCGCCTTCTGCGCGGCGCTGCCGGCCAGGCTGATCGCGCCCGAGCCCAGGCCCTGCATCGCGAACGCGAAGTCGGCCAGGCCACTGTGCCGTGCCAGTGTTTCGCGGATCAGGCAGATCGCGCGTGTGTCGATGCTGTCGCCAACCGCATGCGCGAGCCAGCCGCCGGCGCCGAGCGACTTGACGAGCGCCCGGCAGGCGGCATCGACATCGGTCGCCTGTTCCTGCGACACATGCTGCGCAGCCCAAGCATCTAGCTCGCGCGCCAACGTGCGATGCCGTAGCTCGAAGAAGGGCCAGTCGAGCGCGTTCACGTCAGTTGCCCTCGAAGACGGGCTTTTGCTTGGCGACGAAGGCGTCGTAGGCGCGCTCGAAGTCTTCCGTCAGCATGCACAGCGCCTGCGCCTGCGCTTCGGCTTCCACGGCCTGCTCGACCGTCATGCTCCACTCCTGATGCAGCCTGGTCTTGGTGATGCCGTTGGCGAAGGTGGGGCCCTGCGTGATCTCGGTGGCCCAGCGGTCGGCTTCGGCCAGCACCGCCTCCGGCGCCACGAGCCGGTTGAAGAAGCCCCACTGGTAGGCCTCTTCGCCAGGCAGTGCGCGGCCGGTGTAGAGCAGCTCGCTCGCGCGGCCCTGGCCGATGAGGCGCGGCAGGATCGCGCAAGCGCCCATGTCGCAACCGGCGAGGCCGACACGGTTGAACAGGAACGCGGTCTTGCTGCGTGCGGTGCCCAGGCGCATGTCGCTGGCCATCGCCATGATCGCGCCCGCGCCGGCGCACACGCCATCGACGGCGGCGATGACGGGCTGCGGACAGCCACGCATCGCGTTGACGAGGTCGCCGGTCATGCGCGTGAACATCAGCAGCTCAGGCGCGCGCAGTCGTACCAGCGGACCGATGATCTCGTGCACGTCGCCGCCGGAGCAGAAGTTGCCACCGGCGCCGACGATGACGACGGCGTGCACGTCGCTCGCGTACTTCAGCGCACGGAACAGA
Source organism: uncultured Burkholderiales bacterium (assembly GCA_902826345.1). Classification (GTDB taxonomy): domain Bacteria; phylum Pseudomonadota; class Gammaproteobacteria; order Burkholderiales; family Burkholderiaceae_C; genus CADEEN01. The sequence continues at coordinate 10,024 of CADEEN010000043.1, forward strand.
TCGCGCAGCTCGGCGTAGGACTCGAAGGTCAGCGGGTTCTTGCGTTCGGGGCGGTTGAGCGTGATCGTGGCCACGCCAGCGTCGCAGGCCCAGGCGAAGTGCGTCGCGCGATGAGCCGACAGCGCCTTGCGGTTGCCGGCCAGCAGCGCGGGATCGACGGTCGTCGTCATCGTTCCTCCTGATGGGCCAGATGCACACGCAGCCGGCCGAGCGATTCATACAGCGCGTCTTTGTGCGCCGCATCGAAGCCGTCGAGCAACTCGACGAGCCACGCTTCGTGCGCTTGCGCCATGCGCAGGAACTGTTTGCGGCCGGCCGGCGTGAGCTTGACGATCAGCGCGCGGCGGTCGTCCGGGTCGTTCATGCGCTCGACCAGACCTTCAGCGACGAGTTGATCGGTCAGGCCGGTGACGTTGCCGCCGGTGACCATCAAGTAGCTCGACAGCGCCGTCATGCGCAGGCCGTCGCGGTGGCGTTCGAGTTGCGCCAGGTAGTCGAAGCGCGGCAACGTGGTGTCGAAGGTCTGCCGCAAACGCGCGCGGATCTCGCGTTCGATTTGCGTGCTGCACGAGAGCAGGCGCAGCCAGAGGCGGACGGCGGCATGGTCGCCGACGAGAGAACGTGCCTCGCGGCCGATGGCCTTGTCGCCGAGGGAGTTGACAAGATTGAAGTTGCGCAAAGGTTTGCTCACGATGGCTTGCGCGCGAACGCGGCTTCGAGTTGCGACTTGCCAGCGGTGTATTGCTTCGGCCATCCGATGCCGGTGAAGCCGATGCGCGCGGCTTCGGTCAGCGTCCACGCCGGGTTGGCCAGGTGCGGCCTTGCAACAGCGCACAGGTCGGCGCGGCCGGCGGCGATGATGGAGTTGACGTGATCGGCTTCGCTGATCGCGCCGACGGCGATGGTGGCGATGCCGGCCTCCTGCCGGATGCGATCGGCGAACGGCGTCTGGTACATGCGGCCGTACGTGGGCTTCTGCTGCGCACTGACCTGCCCCGACGAGCAATCGATCATGTCGGCACCCGCGGCCTTGAATGCGCGCGCGATCTGCACTGCGTCGGCAGGCGTGATGCCGCCTTCGACCCAATCGTGCGCGGAGATGCGCACCGACATCGGCAGGTGTTGCGGCCAGGCTTCGCGTACCGCCGTGAAGACGTCGAGCGGATAGCGCAAGCGGTTGTCGAGTGATCCGCCGTAGTCGTCGTTGCGGCGATTGGTCAGCGGCGAGATGAAGGCCGACAGCAGGTAGCCGTGCGCGCAATGCAGCTCGAGCCAGTCGAATCCTGCTTGCGCGGCCCGCTTCGTCGCGGCGACGAAATCGGTCGCGACGCGGTCCATGTCGGTGCACGTCATCGCGTGCGGCGTCGCACCGTCTTCGAGGTACGGCTGAGCCGACGCAGCGATCAACGGCCAGTTGTTCCTGGGCAGCGACCGGTCGGCGCCGTCACCGTCCCACGGTGCGTTGGTCGAGCCTTTCGGTCCCGCGTGGCCGAGTTGCATCGCAATCTTCGCGTCGCTGTTCGCATGCACCCAATCGACGATGCGCTTCCAGGCGCGCATCTGCTCGTCGTTCCACAAGCCCGGGCAACCCGGTGTGATGCGCGCGTCGGCAGACGTGCAAGTCATCTCGGCAAACACGAGGCCTGCACCGCCCATCGCGCGCGCGCCGAGGTGCACGAGGTGGTAGTCGCCGGGCATGCCGTCCACGGCGGAGTACTGCGCCATCGGTGAGACGACGACGCGATTCTTCAGCGTCACCGAGCGCGCGGTGTACGGCGTGAACATCGGTGGCACTGCAGCGTCTTGTTTCAGCGGTGTGCGTGCCGCCAGCCACCGTTCATAGCCTTCGAGCCAGGCCTTGTCGCGCAGGCGCAGGTTCTCGTGGCTGATGCGCTGGCTGCGCGTCAGCATCGAATACATGAACTGCTCGGGCTGGAGTTGATCGCAGTAGCGCTCACCACAGACCTCGAACCACTCCATCGCATTCCACGCCGCGTTCTGGATGCGCAGCGTTTCGATGCGGCGCGCGGCCTGATACTGCGTCAGCACCTCGGGGATGTGGCTCGCATCGTCGCCGTGCTGCTCGAACAGACGCGCGAGTTCGATCGCGTCCTCGATCGCCAGCTTGGTGCCCGAGCCGATGGCGAAGTGCGCCGTGTGCACAGCGTCGCCCATCAGCACGACATGGCTGCCGCGCGCATTCTTCAGCCACCACTGCTCGCAAACGACCCGCTGAAAATTCAGCCACGCCGAGCCGCGCAGATGGCGCGCGTTGGTCATCAGCTTGGCGCCTTGCAGGTTGTCGGCGAAGACCTTTTCGCAAAAGGCGATCGACTGTTCCTGGTCCGCCTTGTCGAGGCCATGCGCGAGCCAGACGGACTCGGGGCATTCGACGATGAAGGTCGCCGTCTGCTCGTCGAACTTGTAGATGTGGGCCTGGAACCAGCCGTGCTCGGTGCGCTGGAAATCGAAGGTGAAAGCGTCGTAGAGCTTGTGCGTGCCGAGCCAGATGAAGCGGTTCGGCCGCACGACGATGTCGGGCTTGAAGACGTCGGCGTACTTGCCGCGGATGCGCGAGTTGATGCCGTCGCTGGCGATGATCAGATCGGCGTCGGGATAGTCTTCGTCGGAACCCGCATCGGTTTCGAAGACCAGCTCGACGCCGAGCTGCTCGCAGCGCGCCTGCAAAATGTTGAGCAGCTTCTTGCGCCCGATGCCGACAAAACCGTGACCGCCCGAGCGGATGCGCCGGCCCTTGAACAGCAGCTCTATGTCGTCCCAGTGGTTGAAGGCTTCGCTGATGGCGTCGGACGTTTGCACGTCGCAGCGCCGCATGTTGTCCATCGTCGCATCGGAGAAGACAACGCCCCAGCCGAAGGTGTCGTAGGGCTTGTTGCGTTCGATGACGCGCACGCGATGCGCCGGGTTCTGCGTCTTCATCAGCAGGCCGAAGTACAAGCCCGCTGGGCCGCCGCCGATGCAGACGATGTTCATGAAGTCAATTTAGACTTCAATACTTGATTTGTCAAATAGATGAGCGAGAAAAAGCGCTCGACCGGCGAGCGCTCTCGGGCCGTCAGTGCGTCAATACTCGTTCATGACGACACCGGCCAGCTTGGCGGGACTCTTGGACAGCGCGGACACGAGGCTGTTCATCGCCTTCATGCGGCTGCGCCCGCGGCGGCCGACGACGAGCACGGCGCCGCACAACGCAGCGATGGCCCGCGCATCGGCCCCATGCGTCGATGCCGGCGTGTCGACGACGACGTGGTCGAACTTGCCGACCATCTCCTGGATGAGCTGCGCAAACGCCGGCCGCTGGATCAGTTCGAGCGGGTTCGGCGGGATCGCGCCCACCGGCAGCACGTACAGGCTCGGCAACTGCGACGAGCGCTGGATCAGGCCTTCTTCGGCCCGGCCACTGAGCATCGCGGTCAGGCCCGAGCGGTTGAGCGTGATGCCGAACACGTCCTGCGAACGCGGCGAGCGCATGTCGGCATCGATGAACAAGGTGGGGCCGCCGAGCTGGCTGAACGCCGCCGCGATGTTGCTGGCCAGGTAAGTTTTGCCGTCGCCCACGTCCGGGCTCACCACCGCCAGCGCGCGTCGCGGCTGGTCAGCGGCCATCACGCCGAGAAGCAGTTGGCTGCGCAACTCGCGAAAGGCCTCGGCCTCGTCGCTGAACGGACTGGCTGCGATGACGAGCTCGGGGTTGACCTGCTTCTCGTCGATCGCATACGGGTAGTGGAACTGCTGCGACAGCGCCCACAGCACGTCTTCACGGCGCGCCAGCCCCAACTCGATGGCCGATTCACCAAAGCGCAGATCGTTCTCGCGCTGGTAGTTGAGGATCCATTCGACCTGCTTGTCGGTCAACTGGCAGGGCCCGCGCATCAAATCGCCGATGCGGCGCTCGAGCACCTGCGCGTTGGAAGCTTCTTGCGTCGGCGCCGTGCCGCCGCTGCGGTGGGCCGATTGAGCAAAAGACGACAGCATGCGCACGATGGGCGATCCTCGGGTCAGGTGGTCTGTTGAGTCGGGCGCGGCAGGCCGGTGAGCACGCGCTGCTTCATCAGCCTGGTGCGCGACGTGTCCGGCAAGGCACGACGCGCATGCGCGGACACGGGCAGCGAGACGAGCATCGGCTGCTTGAGCTCGCTCACGTCGTCGACGGTGCGCATGCGACGGTCGAGCTGCTCGCGGCCGAGCACGAGGCCCAGGCCCAACAGCGCGCCCAGCACAACGCTGGCGCCGATGTTCTTCAACAGGTTGGGAGACGAAGGCGACATGGGCGCGGTGGCATGCTTGAGCACCGAGAGGTTGGGCTGCGTGTTCTGGCTCTCGATGCTGGCTTGACTGACCCGATGCTGCATCGTGTCATAGGCACGCTGCGCATTTTCAACGTCGCGCTGCAAGCCAACGGAGTGCTCTCGCTGAGCCTGCATGCGAAGTACCTTTGAGCGCTGCGCTTCGAGTGTTGCCGAGATCTGAGCCACGCGCGATTGCGTGGCGGCGCTGCCAAAGTTGACGTTGTTGACCGCACGTCCCCTTTCAGCGGCGAGCTTGGCTCTGAGCTCAGACAGGCGCGCCTCCTGCTCGATCAGCTGTGGATGGTTATCGCCCAGTCGCGAAGTCATTTCGCGCAACCGCACCTCTTCGCGGGTTACCTCCGCACTGAGCGCCATGACGGCAGGGTTCTGCCAGACCTCCTGGAGTTGCTCGGTCTGCTGTCCGGCCTGCCGCAGACGACCACTGACCTCGACAGTGGCGCTCTGCGCCGCCAGCAGTTGTGCACCCAACTCGACCAGGCGTGACGCTTCGAGGTTGAGTTTCTCGTCGCCAACCAGCAGCCCGTTCTTTTGTTGGTACTCGGAAAGTTTCTCCTGCGCACGGACGAGATTTGCAAGCAACTCTTTTGCGCGCGCATCGAAGAAGCCGCCGTACTGACGCAAGCGCTCCATGCGCAGATCCAACGACGTGTCCATATACGCTTTGACATAGGCGTTGGCCATCTTCGCCGCCTGGACACCGTCTTCCGCCGTGTACATGACGGTCACAACGTTGGCCGTCGCCGGCCGCACAGAAAGGCCCTGTTGGAGGACGCCAGCGAGCCACGCCTCGAAATCGCCTCCCCCGTCGCCAGCCTTCAGCCACGCTTCACGAAGTCTCGAATCGTTGCCCAGCTCAAGCGCTCGAATCACTGCACGGCCGACCCGTTCACTGGTAATCAGCTCGATCTGAGTCGGCAAATAGCCACCCGGAAGCATGGCGTTTGGAGCGCCACCAGCCACTTGGTCGGGCGAGCGCGCATCAAGCATCACACTCGCCGACGCGGTGTACCGCTTCAACATCGTCACGCTGTAGATCGCCGTGCCCGCGACACACAGCAGCAGCACCGCGAGCGCCCAGGGCCAGCGCGCGGCAAGAATGGCCAAAACTTGCTTCGGGGTCATTCGATCACTCCCCCGCGAGGCGGGATTTGCCAACTCATTATTGAGCAAATTGGCATCAATTTGTGACGCTCAAACATGGGGTGGCGGCAGGCCAAGCCTCGCCGAACTCTACAAGCGCCACACGTTGAAGCCGACGGCGCGCAAAGGTTCTGGCGCAAAACCAGACTTGACGTCGATGACGCAACCGCCGCGGATCAGCTTGCGCGACACTTCTTCCACGCTCAGCTTGAGAAAATCAGCGTGCGACACGGCGAGGACCAGCGCGTCGGCGCGCGGCAAGTCGCTCCACTGAACCAGCCTGACGCCGTACTCGTGTTGAGCCTCGGCCGGATCGGCATGCGGGTCATGCACCCAGACTTCGACACCGTAGCTGCGCAGCTCACGGATCACGTCACCAACCTTGCTATTGCGCAGATCCGCGCAGTCTTCCTTGAAAGTCAGGCCAAGCACATTGACTCGCGCACCTTTGATGTAGCTGCCGTTGGCGATCATCTGCTTGACCGTCTGCTCGGCGATGTACTTGCCCATACCATCGTTGGTGCGCCGCCCGGCAGTGATGACCTCCGGGTGGTAGCCGAGCATCTCGGCTTTGTGGGTCAGGTAGTACGGATCGACGCCGATGCAGTGCCCACCGACCAGCCCCGGCTTGAACTTGAGGAAGTTCCACTTCGTACCAGCGGCTTGCAGCACTTCGCTCGTGTCCAGCCCGACCAGATCAAAAATAATCGCCAACTCGTTCATCAGCGCGATGTTCAAGTCACGCTGTGTGTTCTCGATGACCTTGCAGGCTTCCGCCGCCTTGATGCTGCTGCAGCGGAAGACGCCTGGCTTGACGACGCGCTCGTAGAGCTTGGCGACGCGCTCGAGCGTTTCGGGTGTATCGGCGGAGACCACCTTGATGACGTTGATCAGCATGTGTTCGCGGTCACCCGGATTGATGCGCTCA
>CADEEN010000044.1:0-7303 GCA_902826345.1 uncultured Burkholderiales bacterium
CGCCCGACTGCATCCAGAGAAGGTCGCCCATGCCGAGCAGCTGTTCGGCGCCCTGTTCCCCGAGAATCGTCCGGGAATCAATCTTGGTGGTGACCATGTACGAAATACGCGTCGGGAAGTTGGCCTTGATCGTGCCGGTGATGACGTCGACCGACGGACGCTGCGTCGCGGTGATGAGGTGGATGCCGGCGGCGCGCGCCATCTGGGCGATACGCTGGACGGCCCCTTCGATGTCCTTGCCGGCGACGAGCATCAGGTCGGCCATTTCATCGATGATCACAACAATATGCGGCATCGGCTCGGGCTTCATCGCCTCGTTCTCGAAGATCGGCTCGCCGGTCTCCTTGTTCCAGCCTGTCTGCACCTGGCGGGTGAGGTGCTCGCCGCGGGCTGCGGCTTCCTCGGCCTTCTGGTTGAAGCCGGCGAGGTTGCGCACGCCCATCTTCGACATGATCTCGTAGCGGCTCTCCATCTCGCGCACGACCCACTTCAGCGCCAGAACGGCCTTCTGCGGATCGGTCACCACCGGAGCAAGAAGGTGAGGGATGCCCTCGTAGATCGAGAGTTCCAGCATCTTCGGATCGATCATGATGAAGCGGCACTTCTCAGGCGGCAGCTTGAACATCAGCGACAGGATCATCGCGTTGATGCCGACCGACTTGCCCGAGCCGGTGGTGCCGGCGATCAGCAGGTGGGGCATCTTCGCCAGGTCCGCCATCACCGGCTGGCCCTCAATGCTCTCGCCCAGCGCAAGCGGCAGAGCCATGCGGGCGCGCGTGAACTCGCCCACCTTCAAGACCTTGCTCGCCTTCTCGGGTGGCAAGAGGCGCACGCTGCCGTCGATTTCCGGCGCATCGGCGTAGCTGCGGCCGATGCCGCCCTTGCGGCCGAGCGCGGGCGCACTGTCGATCAGCACCTGCATCGTCGCGCCCACGCGGCGTTGCAGGCGCTCGGCGGAGGCGCGCTCGGCCACCGCCATGAAGCGCGCGCGACGCTCTTCGCGGACTTCTTTCGGCAAGGCGCCGGGCAGCTCGTTGGCCGCGGCGCCCTTCACCGGTGAATAGGCGAAGCAGCCGGCGCGGTCGATGCCGGCTGCTTCGACAAATTGCAGCAGATGCTCGAACTCGGTTTCGGTCTCGCCCGGAAAGCCGGCGATGAAGGTGCTGCGCACCACCAGCTCCGGGCACAGCGCGCGCCACTTCGCCAGGCGCTCGAGATTCCTTTCGCCGCTCGCCGGGCGCTTCATGCGCCTGAGCACCTCCGGGTGCGAGTGCTGGAGAGGCACGTCCAGGTAAGGCAGCACGCGTCCCGCGGCCATCAGCGGCAAGACCTCATCGACATGCGGGTAGGGATAGACGTAGTGCAGGCGCACCCACGCGCCATGCGCGTCGGCGAGTTCGCCGAGCTTCTCGCACAGCTCGAGCATCCGCGTCTTGACCGGCTGGCCATTCCAGAAACCGGTGCGGTATTTCAGATCGACGCCATAGGCGCTGGTGTCCTGGCTGACCACCAGCAGTTCCTTGACGCCCGATTCGAACAGGCGCTGCGCCTCGCCAAGCACATCGCCGATCGGCCGCGACACCAGATCGCCGCGCATCGACGGGATGATGCAGAAGGTGCAGCGGTGGTTGCAGCCTTCGCTGATCTTCAGGTAGGCGTAGTGCTTGGGTGTGAGCTTGATGCCCTGCGGCGGCACGAGGTCGGTGAACGGATCGTGCGGCTTGGGCAGGTGCGCATGCACTGCGTCCATCACCTCCTGCGTCGCGTGCGGGCCGGTCACGGCAAGCACTTTCGGATGCACCGATCGCACGAGGTTGCCGCCGTCGTCGCCCGCTTTCGCGCCGAGACAGCCGGTGACGATGACCTTGCCGTTCTCGGCCAACGCCTCGCCGATCGCGTCGAGGCTTTCCTTCACCGCATCGTCGATGAAGCCGCAGGTGTTGACGATGACGAGGTCGGCGCCGGCGTGCGTCTTGCTCGTCGTGTAGCCCTCGGCCGAGAGTTGAGTGAGGATCAATTCGGAGTCGGTCAGCGCCTTCGGGCAGCCGAGCGAAACGAAGCCGACGCGGGGTGCGGCGGCGGCAACAGCAGATTCAGTCATGCGCGGGATTGTCCCGCAAGCTCACGTCAGCCCGGCTTCTTCGGCGGCACGAAGCCCGGGAACAGCGCGCCGGCCGGTCCCATCTGCTGTTGCATCTTCTCGAAGTAGCTGCGCGACTGCTCGAGGTAGTTGCCCATCAGCCCCTGCATAGACGCCACCGGGTTGGTGAGAGCCTGCTGCGCCAGCTGCGCCTGCATCTGTGCCGCGGCCTTCAGGTTCTGCTCGAGCACCGCGCCCATCGCGCCCTGCATCGCATGACCGTAGAAGCGGATGATCTGCGACAGCATCTCGGTGGAGAACATCGGCACACCGCCGCTCTCTTCTTCGAGAATGATCTGCAGGAGGATGCTGCGCGTCAGGTCGCTGCCGTCCTTGGCGTCGCGCACCTCGAAGTCTTCGCCGCTGAGCACCATTTGCTTGACGTCGGCCAGCGTGATGTAGCTGCTCGATTGCGTGTCGTACAGGCGCCGGTTCGGGTACTTCTTCAGCACGCGCGTGGCGCCGGCTGCTTCGGCTGCGGGTGGCTTCGTGTGGGTGCGACGGCTGGTGGGCATGGCAAAGCCATTCTAGGCGGGCACTTGTACGCTCAGAGCCGCTCCATCACCGCAGGGCCCACAGGCGGCGCACGCCGTGCGATGCGAAGCGCTTGCAAGAGTCTCGACCGAGCAGCTACGGCAGCATCACGGCTCGCCGCATGCACCTGCATCAGCGGCTCGCCGGCACGCACACGCGCGCCCAGCGGCAGGATGTGCGACAGGCCGACGCTGGCATCGACCGCATCGTCGGCCACCCGCCGTCCGCCGCCGAGCGTGACGATGGCCAGGCCGATTTCGCGCGTGTCGGCAGCGGCGACGAAGCCGTCCGCCGGCGACGGCAGCGGCAACACGATGCGCGCCTTCGGCAAGCCGGCGAAGCGCGCGGCGAGCACGTTGCGCGGCCCGCCGAGGGCCGCCACCATGCGCGCGAAACGCTCCGCCGCAGCACCGCTGTCCAGCGCACGCCGCGCCTGTACTTCACCCGCCTGGGCGTCGGCGCACAACCCCGTCAGCGCCAGCATCTCGCCGCACAGCGCCAGCGTCACCGCTTCGAGCCGCGGCTCGCGCGCGCCGCGGCCGGTGAGGAAGTCGATCGCTTCCTGCACTTCGAGCGCGTTGCCGGCCGTGCCGCCGAGCACCTGGTTCATGTCGGTGATCACGGCACGTGTGGGCAGCCCCGCACCGGCAGCCACCGCGACGATGCTGCGCGCCAACGCGCGCGCTGCGTCGCCCGTCGTGCAGAACGCGCCGTTGCCGGCCTTCACGTCCATCACCAGGAACTGCAAGCCGGCGGCGAGTTTCTTCGACAAGATGCTGGCGGTGATCAGCGGAATCGACTCCACCGTCGCCGTGACATCGCGGATCGCATACAGCCGCCGATCGGCCGGCGCCACGCGCGCACTCGCGCCGACGATCGCGCAGCCTGCCTCGCGCAGCACGCGCGTGAGGCGCGCGCGCGACGGCGCCACGTCGTAGCCTGTGAGGCTCTGCATCTTGTCGAGCGTGCCGCCGGTGTGGCCGAGGCCGCGGCCGCTGATCATCGGCACGACGCCGCCGCAGGCAGCGACGATCGGCGCCAGCATCAGACTCACCTTGTCGCCGACGCCGCCGGTGGAGTGCTTGTCGACGATCGGCCCGTCGAACCCGGTGCGCGACCAGTCAAGCACCGTGCCCGAGTGCGTCATCGCGCGCGTCAGTGCCGCAGTTTCGGCGTGCGTCATGCCCGTCAGCAGCACCGCCATCGCCAGCGCGGCTGCCTGGCCTTCGCTCCACGAGCGATCGACGAGTCCGCGCGCGAAGTCTTCGAGTTGCTCGCCGGTCAGCGCGTGGCCGTCGCGCTTGGCGCGGATGATCTCCGCGGGCGTCATGCGCTCAGTAGCCCGCCGGCGCGCCGGCGGGCGGCGCATCACCGCCCGACAACACGCGTTCGATGTCGCCGAGCAAGCCGCTGGCGCCGAAGCGCAGCCGCGCCGGCTTCGCGGCGCCGGGGCCGAGGAGCTGGCGCGCCAGCATGATGTAGCCCGCCGCGTCGGCCACGGTGCGGATGCCGCCGGCCGCCTTGAAGCCCACTGCCGCGCCGCGGCGGTGGGCTGCGATCGCCGCCATCATCGTCCGCGCGGCAGGCAGCGAAGCACCGTGCGCGGTCTTGCCGGTGCTGGTCTTCAGGAAGTCCACGCCGGCATCGAGCCCGATCCGGCACGCCTGCTGCACCGCCTGCGCCGACACGATTTCGCCCGACTCGATGATCAGCTTCAAGCGCGCTCCGGTGCATGCCGCGCGCACTCGCGCGACGAGTTGCGCCGCTTCGTTGGCGTGGCCGCCCTGCATCGCGCGCCATGGCAACACCAGATCGACCTCGTCGCCGCCCGCATCGACGATGGCCTGCGTGTCGCTCAAGGCAAGCGCTTCGTCGAGCGCGCCGTGCGGAAAGTTCGCCACCGCCGCCACCGCAATCTGACGCGGCAGCGCCGCCCTCGCCTGCGCGACGAATCGCGGCCAGACGCAGACCGCGGCGACGGGGCCGAAGCGTGACACCGCTTTGCTGCACAGCGCGTCGATGGCCGCCGCATCGTCGCCGTCGTTCAGGCTCGTCAGGTCGAGGCAGGCCAGCGCCACGCGCGCATGCGCGACGGCTTCTTCGTGTCGGGCGTCAGCGGCCATCAGCGGCGCACCACGTCGGCCGGCGGCGCGAAGTCCACCGACTTCAGCGGGCTGCCCGCGGCGATGAAGGCCCGCGTCACGTCGGCATCGACGAGGCCGGTGTTGACATGACCCGGGTGGTCCGACAACTTCGGATAACCATCGCCACCGCCGGCATTGAAGTTGTTCAGCGCCAGCATGTACTGGCGCTGCGGCTCGATGGCGCGGCCCTGCACCTTGGCCTCCTTCAACACGCCGCCTTCGATCAGCATCTGCACGCCCGCCGTCTGCGGAAAACCGCCCGAGCCCGGCGTCATCTTCGCCACCGCTTCGAGAAACTTCGTCAACTCGGCGCCCGACAGGCGCACCAGCGACACCTGGTTGCCGAAGGGCTGCACCTTCAACACGTCGCGGTACGTCACCCTGCCTTCGGGCAGCGAGTCGCGCACGCCGCCCGAGTTCATGATGGCCAGATCGGCGCCCGTGCGGCTCATCATCGCGCGGGCAATCAGCAAGCCGAGGTTGGTCGGCTGCGCGCGCACGCGCGTGCGGTCGCCATCGAAGACGCCCACCGTTTCGCCGATCGGCAAGGTCAGCCGCGCGGCGCCGTTGTCCTGAAACGGTTTGAGGAAGTCGCGCACCGCCGCATCCTCGGCAATCGCCTCGCCATACAGCTTGGGCGGCTGATTGGCGACGCGCTGCTTCAGGTTCACCGGCAGCAGTTGATACTTCACGAGCTCGACCTTGTCGCTGTCGACGACGAAATCGGCGCGGCCGACGTACTTGCCCCACTCGTGCGCCTGCACGATCCAGGCGCCGTTCTGCCGGTCCGGCGCGCAGGGCTGGCCGGGCACATACGCGTCGACGCGCCTGTTCTCGGCGCTCATGCACACGGGGTTCTGGCTGTGGCCGCCGACGATCAGGTCGATGCCCTTGACCGCACGCGCCATCTCCACGTCGCCCGGCGCGTTGACGCCGCTCTTGCCGTCGGCGTGGTGGCCCATGTGCGTGGCGGCGATGACCATGTCGGCCTGCGAGCGCAATTGCGGCACCAGCTTGGCCGCTTCATCGGCCGGCTTGCGGAACTCGACGTTGGCGACGTTCGACGCGACGACCAGCTTGCTCGTATCGTCGGTCGCCAGCCCCATCACCGCGATCTTGTAGCCGCCGCGCTCGAAGACGTGGTACGGCTCGAACAGGCGCTGCCCGCTGGTCTTGTTGTAGATATTGGCCGAGAGCAGCGGAAACCTCGACCACCGGCGCTGCTTCTCCAACACGATCAACGGCTTGTCGAACTCGTGGTTGCCGATGGCCGCGGCGTCGTAGCCGAGCAGGTTCATGCCCTTGAGGTCGGGTTCCGCATCTTGCAGATCGCTCTCCGGCACGCCGGTATTGATGTCGCCGCCGTCGAGCAGCAGCACCTCGCCGCCGGCGGCCTTGACCTCGGCACGCACCTTGTCGATCAGCGTCTTGCGCGCCGCCAGGCCGTACTCGCCATCGCTGTTCGGCCAGAAGCGGCCGTGGTGGTCGTTGGTGTGCAGCACCGTGAGCTTCAACGGCGCGCGCTGTGATGGTGTCATCGCGCAACCGACGACGAGCGCTGCAACGGGCAGCAGCGTGAGGAGCTTCGGGTTCATCGGCAAATTCTCCTGGGAAGCGAAGTCATGTCAGGGCAGGCACGATGGCTTCGAGCAGACGCACCGCGCGGTCACCCGCGGCTTGCGCCGCCGCCAGCGTCTGCGCATGGCTCAAGGGTTCGGCATCGAGCCCGGCAGCGAGATTGGTGATCATCGACAGCGCCAGCACCTTCATGCCGGCGTGGCGCGCAATGATCGTCTCCGGCACCGTACTCATTCCGACCGCGTCGGCGCCGAGCAGGCGCAGCATGCGAATCTCCGCCGGCGTCTCGAACTGCGGGCCGAGTTGCCACGCATAGACGCCTTCGTGCAGCGTCTGCCCCATGCCACGCGCCGCGCCGAGCGCCGCGCTGCGCAAGGCGGGGTCGTAGGCGTCGCGCATGTCGACGAAGCGCGTCGACCCCGGCTCGCCGTGCAGCGGCGTGCGCTGCGGCAGGTTCAGATGATCGGTGAGCAGCATCAGCGAGCCGGTGCCCATCTGCGCGTTCAGGCTGCCCGCCGCGTTGGTCAGCACGAGCGTCGGCACGCCGAGCGCGGCGAGGGTGCGCAGCGCGCCTTTCATCGCATCGGCGCGGCCGTCTTCGTACGCGTGCTCGCGGCCGCCGAGCACGGCAACCTCGGCGCCGCCGAGCCGGCCGAGCACCAATTGGCCCGCATGCCCCGCGACACCCACTTCCGGAAACGCAGGCAGGTCGCGGTAGGCGATGGTCGTGGGCTCGTCGAGATGCGCCACCACGCCCTGCCAGCCGGAGCCGAGGACGATGCCGACGCGAGGCGTGCGTTGCGGCGCGCGCGTGCGGATCGTCGTCGTGCTGCGCTGGATGTCGTCGGCCACGCTCATGCCAGATGCTCCGGCCCGAAACCGTGCGGCACCAACCCTCCGAGCGTTA
>CADEEN010000044.1:7313-16350 GCA_902826345.1 uncultured Burkholderiales bacterium
CCTCGCACCTGCTGCATGTCGGCAACGATCACCGGCGTGTCGTCGCGCGCGAACTCGCGCAGCTTCTGGCGACAACCGCCGCAAGGCGTGCAGGGTCGCTGCCCCTCACCCACCACCACCGCTGCCACGATGCGCTTGCCGCCGGCTGAAACCATCGCGGCGATGGCGCTCGCCTCGGCGCACAGGCCTTGCGGGTATGCCGCGTTCTCGACGTTGCAGCCGACGTGAATGCGACCCCCTTCATCGAGCAGTGCTGCGCCGACCTTGAACTGCGAGTACGGCGCATGCGCGTTCTCGCGCACTGCACGCGCGGCGCTGAGCAAGGCTTCGAGCGACTCCATCAACGCTCCTTCACGTACGACACCCCCAACGCCTTCGGCGCATACGCCCGGCCGATGAAGCCCGCCAGCAGCACCACCGTCATCACGTAAGGCAACGCCTGAATGGCCTGCACCGGCACCGGCACACCGCCGATGCTCACACCTTGCAGGCGGATCGACAACGCATCGAGAAATCCGAACAGCACACACGCCATCATCGCGCCGACAGGATGCCACTTGCCGAAGATCATCGCCGCCAGCGCCATGTAGCCGCGGCCGGCGGTCATGTTGGGGATGAACTGCGGGTTCAAGGCCAGCACAAGAGAGCAACCCGCCAGCGCCGAAAGCACGCCGTTGCCGGCCAATGCCAGGTAGCGCAATCGGATGACCGAGACGCCGGCCGCATCGACCATCGCCGGGTTCTCGCCCGCGGCACGCAGGCGCAGTCCGAGGCGCGTGCGGTAGAGCAACCACCAGACCGCGGCCACGAGCACGAACGACAGATAAACCAGCGGCGCATGGCCGAACAGGCCGGCGAGCACGGGGCCGATCAACGGCACGTTGGAGAGCGCCGCGCCGATGCCGGTGAACCACGGCTCGAGCCGCACCGCGTCGGGGATCGGCAGCGTCTGCCCGCCCTGCTTGAACCAGGCAATGCCGAGCACGACGGTCAGGCCCGCAGCCGTCATCGTGATCGCCATGCCCATCACCACCTGGTCGCCGCGGTGGCTGACGCAACCGTAGCCGTGCAGCATCGACAGCGCCACGCCGACCGCGATGGCCGCGAGCAGCGCCAGCGGCAGCGAGCCCGTCATCACGCCGGCGCTGGCCGCAGCGAACGCGGTGGCGAGCATCTTGCCTTCGAGCCCGAGATCGATGACGCCGGCGCGCTCGCTCAAGGTGCCGGCCAACGCGCACAAGATCAGCGGCGTGGCCATGCGCAGCGTCGAGGCGAGCACGGTGCCGATGGTGAGTGCGATGTCATCCATGCGCGGCCTCTGCCATCCCTCGCGGCACCGGTCGAAAGGCAAACCACGCGCGAGTCAACCACGGCGCCGCCACCTGCGCCATCGCGCCGGCGAACAGCACGATCAGCCCTTGCAGCGTGAACACCATGTCGCGCGAGAAGCCCTGGATCTCGAACGCGAGCTCTGCGCCCCCTTGATAGAGCGCACCGAACAACAACGCCGCCAGCGCGATGCCGAACGGGTGGTTGCGCCCGATCAGCGACACCGCGATGCCGGCAAAGCCCGCGCCGGCGACGAAGTCGGCGATCAGCCGGTTGTGCACGCCGCCGATCTCGTTGATGCCGACGAGGCCCGCCAGCCCTCCGCTGATCGCCATCGCGACGACGATCAGCGATTTGGGCTCGATGCCGGCGTACAGGGCCGCGTGCGGCGAGCTGCCGACGGCGCGCAGCGCATAACCCAGCCGCGTGCGCCAGAGCAGCAGCTGCACGCCGACCAGCGCGGCAACGGCCAGCAGCAGCGACGCGTTGAGCGGCGTGCGCGGCCACTCGATGCCGAGCGCGGCCAGCAGCGTGTGCATGCCCGGCACCTGCGCGGCGGGGCCGAAGGCGCGCGTCTCCGGCGACATGTTGCCCGGCTCCTTCAACACGCCGACGAGCAGGTAGATCAGCAGCGACGAGGCGATGAAGTTGAACATGATCGTCGTGATGACGATGTGGCTGCCGCGCCAGGCCTGCAACGCGCCGGGCACCGCCGCCCAGAGCACGCCGAAGGCAACGGCTGTGAGCACCATCGCCGGCAGCACCAGCCATGCCGGCGCTGTGGGGCCGAGCGCGAGCGCTGCGAGGCCGACGCCCAGGCCACCCATCATCGCCTGCCCCTCGGCACCGATGTTGAACAGGCCGCAGTGGTAGGCCACCGCCACCGCCAGACCGGTAAAGACAAAAGTCGTCGCGTAGTACAGCGTGTAGCCGACGCCGGCGGCGCTGCCGAACGCACCCTGGATCAGCAGTGTCAGCACCTGCCAGGGGCTCTGGCCGATGGCGACGAGCACGACGGCCGAGACTGCAAACGCCAGCACCAGGTTGAACAAGGGCAGCAGGACGAGGTCGATCCAGCGCGGGATCTCGATCGGTGTTTGCGAACTCACGCTGCGACTTTCTCAGCACCGCCCATCAAGCGCCCCAGCTCCGCCTCGCTGCACTGCTCGATCGGCAGCGCGCCGACGATGCGGCCGCGGTCCATGACGAGCACGCGGTCGGCCAGCGCCAGCACCTCGTCGAGTTCGGACGAGACGAGCAGCACGGTGCCGCCGGCCTCACGCATCGCGCGCAGGCGGCCGTGGATGAACTCGATCGCGCCGATGTCCACACCGCGCGTCGGCTGGCCGACCAGCAGCACGCGCGGCTCCGGCGCCGCTTCGCGCGCCAGCACGAGCTTTTGCTGGTTGCCGCCGGAGAACTTCGACGAGCGCAGGTCGCAGGCGCGCGGGCGCACGTCATAGCGCTCCATCATCTGCGCGCAGTCGTCGCGCATCGTCTTCGGCTTCAACCAGCCGCCGGCGCTGTAGCGCGGCCGCTGCTGGTAGCCGAGCACGGCCGACTCCCAGGCGTCGAACGACATGACCAGGCCGCGCCGGTGCCGGTCTTCGGGCACGTGCGCAATGCGCAGCTCGCGCGCCTGCGACGGCGACAGCCAATGCGACGGCGTGAACGTCTGGCCGCCGATCTGCAAGCTTCCCGACTGCGGCAAGAGCAAGCCCGACAACGCATCGAGCAGCTCGCTCTGGCCGTTGCCGGAGACGCCCGCAATGCCGACGATCTCACCGCCGCGCAGGTCGAGCGAGATGCTGTCCAGGCGCGGCACGCCGAGCGCATCGCGCCACGACAGGGCGTTGGCTCGCAGCAGCACCTCGCCCGGCGGCGTGCGGCGGATGCCGGCGTCGCGGCCGAGGTGCACACTGCGCCCGACCATCGCTTCGGCCAGCGCATCGATCGAGGTGGCGGCAATCGGCGTGTCGAGCACCACCGCGCCCTGGCGCATCACGGTGACCTGATCGCACAGCGCGATGATCTCCTTCAGCTTGTGCGTGATCAGCAGGATCGTCGTGCCGCGCGCGCGCAAGCCGCGCAGCACGGTGAACAGCTGCTCGGTCTCCTGCGGCGTGAGCACGGCAGTCGGCTCATCGAGGATGAGGATGCGCGCGCCGCGAAAGAGCGCCTTCAGGATCTCCAGCCGCTGGCGCTCGCCGACCGGCAACTCGGCGGCTTCGGTATCGAGCCGCACCACCAGGCCGGTGTCGCGCATCAGTGCTTCCAACTTCGCTCGCACTTCACTGCGAGCCGCCGGCAGATGCCACGACGGCTCGGCGCCGAGCATGATGTTGTCGAGCGCCGAGAAGGTGTCGACGAGCATGAAGTGCTGGTGCACCATGCCGATGCCCAGCGCAATCGCATCGTGCGAGTTCCTGATCTGCGCTGGCTGACCTTCGATGTCGATCGTGCCGCTGTCGGCCGTGTACAAGCCGTAGAGGATCGACATCAGCGTGGACTTGCCGGCGCCGTTCTCGCCGACGATGCCGTGCACCGTGCCGGCACGCACCGTCAGATCGACCGCACGGTTGGCATGCACGGCGCCGAAGCGCTTGTCGATCGCCCGCATGGCGACGGCGGGCGCCGGATCGGTCATGTCACTTGCACGCGTTCGCTGCCATGTAATCGACGACCTTGATCTTGCCGCTGATGATGTCGGCCTTGGCCGCATCGACCTTGGTCTTCATCTCGGCCGTCACCAGCTTCTCGTTGTTCTTGTCGATCGCGTAGTCGACGCCGCCCTCCTTCAATCCAAGCGAAGTCACGCCGGGCTTGTGCTTCTTGAAGCTGTTGGCCACCGCGACATCCACCCGCTTGACCATCGACGTCAGCATCGTCCCGGGCTGAATGTGGTTCTGGTTGCTGTCGACGCCGATCGCCAGCTTGCCCGCGTCTTTCGCCGCCTGGTAGACGCCGATGCCGGTGCCGCCCGCCGCGGCGAAGATCACGTCGGCGCCCTTGGCGAATTGCGCCTTGGCCAGCTCGCCGCCGCGCGCCGGATCGTTCCACGCTGCTGGTGTGGTACCGGTCATGTTGGCCTGCACGTCCACTTTCGGATTCGCGTACTTCGCACCCTGCTCGAAGCCGCACTGGAACTTGCGGATCAGCGGCACGTCCATGCCGCCGACGAAGCCGACCTTGCCCGTCTTGCTCGCCAGCGCCGCCATCATGCCGACGAGGAAACTGCCTTCGTGCTCGCGGAAGACCACCGACTCGACGTTGGGCAGGTCGATGACGAAATCGATGATCGTGAAGTTGAGCTTCGGAAACTCCTTGGCCACCTTCTCCATCGGCGAGCCCTGCGAGAAGCCGACGCCGACGATCGGGCTGGCGGCGCGCTCGGCCATGCGCCGCATCGCCTGCTCGCGCTGCGTCGCATTGCTGATCTCGAACTCGAGGTAGGTCTTGCCGCTTTCCTTCTTCCACGCTTCGGCGCCGTTGAAGGCGGCTTCGTTGAACGACTTGTCGAACTTGCCGCCCATGTCGAAGATGACGGCGGGCTGCGCTTGTGCGGCAGCGCCGGCAGCGGTACAAGCAGCGACGACAGCGGGAACGAAATGGTGCAGTTTCATGAAGAGCCCATGGCAGAGGGTTGGGAGCGTCGCAGGATAGCAAGCCGCGGGCCCACCGATTCCCCGGGCGTGCACCAGTGGCCTGTAACGCTGAAATCGGAAGTCGCTGCCCGCGCGATACGGAGCGCGCTGCAGCGTTCAAATGCTTGCGATGCCTCGGGGCATCGCTGCGCTTTGCGCCTTGCATCGCATCCCGCCTCGAGCGTGTCTCACCGCCCGTTTCGATGACTCAGTGGACTAGGATCGACTCGATGAACGATGCCATCCGCGCCCTGCCCAAAGTGCTGCTGCACGAACACCTCGACGGCAGTCTGCGCGAGGCCACGCTGTTCGACTTGCTGCACGCGCGCGGTCTGCCCTGCCCGGCGCCCGACCCCGAAGCGCTCGGCCGCTGGTTCGATGCGCGCACCCACGCCGGCAGCCTGGTGGACTACCTGCGCGGCTTCGATCTCACCGTGGCCGCGATGGCCACGCCGGCGGCGCAGCAGCGTGTGGCGTTCGAAGCCGCCGAAGACGCACGCGCCGAGGGCTGCGTGCTCGCCGAATTCCGCATCGCGCCACTGTTGTTCGAGGCGCACGGCTTGTCCGGCGAAGCCAGCGTCGAGGCGCTGCTGGCGGGCCTGCGGCGCAGCCGTCTGGCCTGCGGGCTGATCGTCTGCGCGATGCGCCACCTGCCGCCCGCGCAGACAATGCGCGCGGCGCGGCTGGCGCTGGCCTACAAAGACCACGGCGTCGTCGGCTTCGACCTCGCCGGCGCCGAGCGCGGGCATCCGCCCGCTGAGCACGTTGCTGCCCTGAACCTCGTCCGCGACGCCGGTCTGGCGCTGACGCTGCATGCCGGCGAAGCCGACGACGCCGAGCGCGTGA
This sequence comes from uncultured Burkholderiales bacterium, assembly GCA_902826345.1. GTDB lineage: Bacteria > Pseudomonadota > Gammaproteobacteria > Burkholderiales > Burkholderiaceae_C > CADEEN01. Next base: position 13,133 of record CADEEN010000044.1, read on the forward strand.
TCGAAGCCATCCGCCTCGGCGCCTCGCGCATCGGCCACGGCATCCGCCTGGCCGACGTGATCGGCGACCCGCAGCGCGGCCATCTGATCGACCAAGCGCGCATGAGCGGCGCGCACTTCGAGGTCTGCCCGACGAGCAACGTGCACACCGGCGCGACGGCGTCGATCGCCGCGCATCCGATCACCGCGCTCTGGCGAGCCGGCTTGTCGGTGGGCATCAACACCGACAACCGGCTGATGTCGCGCATCACACTCGGCGGCGAATGCGCCGCGCTGCTCGTGCACACGCCGCTCGCGCTGCACGACCTGACGCGCATGCAGCGCCAAGCCGCGCTGCACAGTTTTCTCGGGCCCGAGGCCAAGGCGGCAGCGCTGGCGGCGCTCGACCGTCACGCCGCCGCGCCTTCGTCGTCGACGTAGAGCCAGCGCCCTTCGACGCGCTCGAAGCGGCTCGTGACGTGCATGCGCTCGGCACGGCCGCCCTGCTTGCTGCGAGCGACGAACTCGACCGCGGCATGCGCGTCGTCGATCAGCGTGTGGTGTCGCACCTCGAGACCGAGCCAGCGCAGACCGAGCGGCGGCGGCGCCGCGCGCAACGGCCGCGTGCGGGGGTGCCACGTGTCTTGCAGGTAGTCGTGCAGGCCGAGCACGTGCGCGCTGTAGCGCGAGCGCATCAGCGCTTCGGCGGTCGGCGCCATCAGTCGCTGCGCGCCTTCATGCCAACGGCCGCAACAGTCAGCGTAGGCCGCCTGATCGCCGCACGGGCATGGAAGTACGGCCGGCGGTTTCATCGTCTTGATCGTAGCGGTAGCCCACACCGTACACGGAGCGGATGAGGTCACTGCCCGCGCCCGCCTGTTCCAGCTTGCGCCGCAGGTTCTTCACGTGGCTGTCCACCGTGCGCTCGGTGGCGGCGCGCGCATCGTCGCCGCTGGGCAGCAGGTCGAGCAATTGCGCTCGCGCATAGACCCGACCCGGCTGCGCAGCGAGTGCGCGCAGCAGGCGGAATTCGTTCGGCGTGAGATCGAGCGCGTGGCCCTGCCACGAGGCGCGCCAGCCCGGCTCGTCGACCTGCAACGCCGCAGCCGCCGGCCGCGGCGCCGCGCGGCTGCGGCGCAGCACCGCCTTCACGCGCGCCATCACCTCGCGCGGGCTGAACGGCGTCTTCGGAATGTAGTCGTCGGCGCCGAGCTCCAGCCCGGCCAAGCGGTCGGTCTCTTCGGCGCGCGCCGTCAGCATGACGATCGGCACGTCGGTGAGCGCGCGCAGTTGCTTGCACAAGGTCAGGCCATCCACGCCGGGCAGCATCAGGTCGAGCAGCACGAGGTCATGGCGGCGCTCGCTCCAGGCTTGCAGCGCCTGCCCGCCGTCGGCGATGCACTCGGCCTCGTGGCCGGCGGCGCGCAGGTAGTCGGCCAACAGCGCCGCCAGTCGCGGCTCGTCTTCGACGACGAGCACGCGCGCTGGGCCCGGCTGCAACGACAGCGTCGGCTCAACCATGCGCCGGCAGCGCCACGCGCAGCCACAAGCCGCCGAGCGGCGACGCGCGCGCCTCGATGCGGCCTTCGTGCGCCTGCACGATGCGCTGGCAGATCGACAAGCCGAGGCCCGCGCCGCCGCTGCGCCGGCTGCGCGATGCCTCGGCGCGGAAGAAGCGCTCGAACAAGCGCGGCAGTTGCTCATCGCGCACGCCGGGCGCGCTGTCGTGCAGATCGATCAGCATCTGCGCGCCCTCGCGCCGCGCCTGCAAGTGCAACGCGCCGCCGGCATCGGTGTAGCGGCAACTGTTCTCGAACAGGTTGGCGAAAAGCTGGCGCAGCCGCCGCGCATCGCCGAAGGCCGGCAGCGGCTCGGCCGGCAGTTGCACCTGCAGCGCCAGGCCGGTGCTGCGCAAGCGCTCGCCGAAAGCGCCGGCGGTGTCGTCGATGATCTCGCGCAGATCGAGTTCGGTCTTGCGGTACGACAGCGCGCCGACGTCGGCCAGCGACAGCTCGTACAGGTCATCGACCAGCTTGTGCAGCGTCACGACTTCGGATTTCAGCGAGCGCAGCGCCGGCGTGTCGAGCCGGCGCACGCCGTCTTCCAGCGCTTCGAGCTCGCCGTGCAGCACGCCGAGCGGCGTGCGCAACTCGTGCGACACGTCGGCCATGAACTCGCGCCGCATCGACTCGTTGCGCTGCAGCGTCAGCGAGAGCTGGTTGAAGTCGTGCGCCAGGCGGCCGATCTCGTCGTCGCCGCCGCGCGCAGGCACACGCGTCGTGTAGTCGCCGGCCGCCAGGCGGTGCGTCGCTTCGGCCACCTCGCGCACCGGCCGCAACAAGCGCCGTGAGGCCCAGAAAGCCACCGCCGCCGCGAGCAGCACGGCGCCGCCGCCCACCACCCACGCCGTGCGCTGCTGCGCGTCGGCAAAGCGCTTCTCGGCGCCGGAGCTGACAGACTCGAACGGCGTCAGCACCAGCCAGCCGACCGTCAGGCCATCGACGACGATGCCGCGCTCGATCGCATCGGCGGCAGGCGCGTCGAAGCCGACGACACGACGGCGCTCGGCATCGAGCAGCGTGAAGCGGCGCGATGCGCCGGTGAGCTCGGCCGGCGTCGGCGCGGCCTTCGGCCGTTCAGTGAGTGCAGCGCTGCCGCCCTCGGGCAGCGGACGCAGCAGCCGGAACCACAGCTCGGGTCGCTGACGCAGGAACTCCCATCCGCCCTGCTGCTGGTAGCCCGCGGTCACGCCCGGCACGGCCAGCTCGAGCCGCAGCACAGCCTGCTCGTTCAAGTAACCGAGGAAGTCGCGGTTCAGATTGACATGCGCGCCGACGCCCATCGCCACGGCCACCACCACCGCGGCGCCGAGCACGGCAGCGAAGAGGCGGGCAGCGAGATTGAGCTTCATGGGCGGTGCAAAGACGACGATCCGGCTTGTGTACCGCATTTGCCGGCCGCCAGCACGGCCACCGGCGCAAGGCCATCGCGGCGCAGAGCCCTTCAAGCTGTCTCCACATTCTGCGAGCAGCATCGAGGCGTGCCCAACCTCTCACCCACCCGCCCCTCACTTCTCGCTCCCGCCGCGATGCTGCTGCTGGCCGCGCTGCTCGCCGCGTGCAAAGACAAACCTGCGGCAGCCGCGCCACCGCCGGCGGAAGTGGGCGTGGTGACGGTGAGCGCGCAGGATGCGCCCTTGCAGCTCGAGCTGCCGGGCCGCTTGGCTGCCAGCCGCATGGC
>CADEEN010000045.1 GCA_902826345.1 uncultured Burkholderiales bacterium
CGACCACGCCCTTGACACGCTCGTCATCGGCAAAGAAGTTGAACTCCGATGAGTCGGCAAACAGCACTAGGGCGGGCGGGTGGTTGGGAACAACGAACGGAATCACTAACCAGGAGCGGGGCACAGCGCTTAACGGTCGAGTGTCTTGAGTTGCCCTCATGTCCGCCGCCAAGGCAGCCTCAAATGCCTTAAGGGAATCGTAGTGCCTAGTGCGGTAGACCTTGCCTCTCTTGAAGGCGTTACCGATGAGTCTCGTATCGACCTTGAAGATGCGGCCGGCGCCAGTCGTCATGGGAGCCGAGTTCTCTGCGTAGGGCGCAACCTGCTGCAGGTACTTGACGCCGCCACGAGCCATCGCGCGATGTAGCGTCACCCGATAGGGTTTTGCGCTCCCCAACTGAAGCAGGCCTGCGACAGCAGACAGAAACGGCAGCGCTAACAGCGCACTTCCGTCGGGCACGGGTTCTAGATGTTGCGGTTGCGTTGCGTTGCTCATCTGTTGCTCCAACGTATCGATGACTACGGAAGACGAAAAAAACCAGGCTGAAACCAGAGATCCGGTGTCTGCAACTGCTTCTTTCTGAGCGCAGCGGCTCTTCGCCGAATCTTCGCGCCGTCACCGAACAGGCTTTCCAGGTGACGCATAGTGTCTGCCCCATGCCGACAGATGACGTTGTCCAGCGGAACACGCGTCGTCTTGATCACGTCGTCAAGCGACCCAAACGCTGGCACGAAGGCGCCGCAGCGGAAGAGCAGGTACAAGGTGAATCGGTTCAGAAACGAACTGGTCTCTCCAAACACCTGCGGCAGCGCTGTGTTGCTCTCTCCCTTGCCGCTTAGGTGCATGAACACCTTGGTGTCCTTGCGGATGCGGCGCTGAAGTTGCTGCTGGGCATCGACGAGCACGCCAGAACGATCTGACTCGAACAGATTGAAGAGGTTGTCCTCCTTCATCCGCTTGCGGAGGGCAAGCATGGCTTTGCGGGCCGCCTCTGTGCCGCCCGGAAAAAGCTCTTCAATCAGCTTGTCCTGACGAAAGCGCTCGATGGTCAGGCGGCAAAGATCGACGATCGCGCCGTCGCCATATCCTGAAACCACGAACGTCTCCAACCGACCGTCGAGGATCGGTTGCCCCCGCTGTTCATTGCGCCAGTACGACGTATCTGATAAGCCCGCGGGTGCACCCTCAAGCCCGAATCCAGAAGTCAGCACCACCTCATCAAACTTCTGACGCGTGCCCGACGCTTCACCAGCTGTGTAGAACCCGTCCCGTTCAGTTGACTTCCGTCCGGTCCACTCGATGGTCTTTGGACCATTGCCAAGAATCTGCAAATGTTCAACACCAAGATAGACCTTCAGGCGATCCTTGCCGAAGGCGGCCGTGCATTTCCGAAATCCGTCGAGTACTTGGCTCAAGACGATGGACGCACTGGCCGCCTTCCAACCCAGCAAGGGAACTCGAGCCGAAGGTTGCTCGCTGCCGTCCGAGGGCCAACCATAGATGTGCGGATGCACCCAGCGGTGGTCTGCTCCTTGTTGCAGTGGTCCCAGATCCCAGCGCCGCTCGAAAAGCACGACCTCGGTCGATGGGAACGCTGACAGCATGCAAGCGGCGACCGTCAGCCCAGCAATGCCGCCGCCAATGACCGCCACCCGCACGGGCTGTTCAAGACGCTGATGGTGCAGTGCCCAGACGAAGTTGTGGGCCCGCACCTGCTGGTTGTAGATCGTCACGCCACGCTCAAGTACCCCGATCAGATGAACGTGCTCCGCGAGCTTGAAGCGCTCGAACGCTTGAGTGGGGGTTGGCAACTTCGCACGAGACACAACAGCACCGTACCTCAACTGTGACAAGGCAAGAGCATCATCGCAGACTGGGTGGCTCAGGAGATGAGCCATAGCGACAAACGAGCGTACGCCAATCTTGCGCACAGTCTGTGCGCAAGAGCCGTGGAAGTTCGAGTTGGTGGCCCCCCAGTGGACCCCTGGCGCTCCAAGAGAAACGGGCTACGCACTCTCGCACGTAGTCCGTTGATTCAGTTGGCGCGGCTGGCAGGATTCGAACCCACGACCCCTTGGTTCGTAGCTGGCTTGACGCACTGCGGCGGCCGAAAACTGGCACCGGTGCCAGTTGTCCGCCGATCTCCTCGTAGACAGTTCGAGTGCCGACCCGATCGACCATAGCAGTCCCAAGCCATCTCGACGCATCCAGATCAAAAACTGGCACCAGACTGGCACCAGCTCAAATGCAGAGCGATGCAAGTTAGCTTCCGCTATCGCAAAAACCGTTGTGACTATTGGTGGGCCCTGAAGGATTCGAACCTTCGACCAACGGATTAAGAGTCCGCTGCTCTACCAACTGAGCTAAGGACCCGCTCGAGCGATACGAGTGGTGGGTTGTGCAGGATTCGAACCTGCGACCAACGGATTAAAAGTCCGCTGCTCTACCGACTGAGCTAACAACCCCCGGCAGAGCGGCGAATTATAGGGGCACGGTTGCGGGCGATCGGTCGAGGGTTCTCACCAGAAGCTGCTGCACCACGTCGCTCGCCGCGGCCAGGCCGAAGGTGGCAGTGACCATCACGCTCGACCCGTAACCGTGGCAGTTGAGATCGCTCTGCACATCGACCGCGCACGTCGCCTCTTCGGGCAGGCGCACCGCCTCGCGCGAGAACACGCAGCGCACGCCGATGTCGTTGCCGCCGCGCGGCGCGTCATCGCTCTTGCGCAAGCGTTGGCGCAGCGCAGCCAGCAGCGGGTCGTGCGTGGCGTCGGCAAGGTCACCGACCTGCACCTGCTGCGGCAACTGCTTGCCGCCGGCCGCGCCGACGCAGACGAAGGCGACGAGCTTGTTGATGCGCGCCCAGGCGGCGAGCGCCTGTTTGGCGCGCACCTGATCGCAAGCGTCGATCACGCCGTCCACCGCATGAGGCAACAGCGCCGGCCAGTTGTCGGCGCTCGCGAATGCCTCGATGCGGCGCACGTCACACTCGGGATGGATGTCGGCGATGCGCTCGGCCAACGCTTGCACCTTCGCCTTGCCGAGCGTGGCGCCGAGCGCTTGCACCTGGCGGTTGATGTTGGACTCGGCGACGTGGTCCAGATCGACCAGCGTCAGCGACGCGACGCCGCAGCGCGCCAGTGCCTCCGCGGCCCACGAGCCGACACCGCCGACGCCGATGACGGCCACGCGCGCGGCGCGCACTCTTGCGTAGCCTGCGTCGCCGTACAGACGGCGCAGGCCGCCGAAGCGGCGTTCCAGATCAACGTCTGTCAAACCGAACGCTCCAGCCGCCAGACCTGATAGCGCACCGCGAGCACCGCGCCGGCAATGATCCCGGCCAAGGCGATGAAGCTGCCGAGTGCCAGCGTGGACACGCCGGACAACCCCTGCCCGACGGTGCAGCCCATCGCGGTGACGCCGCCGACGCCCATCAGCACGGCGCCCACCAGGTGGTTGCCTGTGTCTTCGACGCTGCCGAATCCTTCCCAGCGAAACGTGCGCGTGGCCAGCGCCACCAGCGCCGAGCCGACGATCACGCCCGCCGTGCTGACGATGCCGATCGTCAGCACCTTGCTTTTGTCGGAGAAGAAGATCAGCCAGTCGATCGAGTAGGCGATCGGCGCGACGAACGACAGCGACTCCATGCGCTGCGAGTTGGTGCCGACAAAGGCCTCCTGCAGCGTATTCGGATCTTCAGCGACGTACCCCAGCCGCCCCGACACCCACCACATCGCTGCGATGACGGCGCCGATGCCCAACCCGCCGAGCAGCACATCGCGCGAGCGGCCTTCGCGCCGCGCCAACGCCCACACCACGAGGCCGCCGCCGAGCAGCGTGCCCAGCACATGCGCCGCCCACGGCTTGGCCACGCCGAAGGCGCCGGCGGCCAGCGACGGCAGGTCCTGCGACGCGGCGAGATCGACGGCGACGCGGTCCACCGTGGCGACGCGGGCCACGCCGGTGATGCCTTTCAAGGTCGCGAACGCAGCAATGCCGAGCACGACGAAGACGACCACCGACTTCAGGTTGCCGCCGCCGATGCGCACCAGCGTCTTGCTGCCGCAGCCCGACGCCAGCACCATGCCGAAGCCGAACAGCAAGCCGCCCAGCGCATTGCTGAGCCAGATGATCCGCGGCCCGGCGTAGATGCTTTTCCCCGCGTCGATCCAACCGAGCGCCACCATGGTGTTGAAGCCGAGCATCGCCACGCCGATCGCCAGCCCCCACATGCGCATGCGCGACCAGTCGCCGATGTTGACGATGTCGGCCACCGCGCCCATGGTGCAGAAGTGCGTGCGCTGCGCGATCGCGCCGAAGGCGACGGCCAGTGCGAACGCCGCCCACAGCACTTGCGAAGCGATCGCTCCGAGGTTGATGTCTTGCATGGGGCGAAATTGTAGGAGCCGGGTCACCGTTTGCCCTGAGCCCGTCCTTCGACAAGCTCAGGATGATCGAGGGCTTCGACAGGCCCAGTCCGAACGGTGTCAGCCCTACTTCAACACGGCCAAGCGCTCCTTGCCCGCCTGCGCCGCTTCGCTCTGCGGGTACTTGCGCAGCAACTCGCCCAGCGTCAGGCGCGCGCTCTTCGTGTCCTTGCTCTCGGCTTGCGAGTTCGCTATCGCCAACATCGCTTCGGGCACGCGCGCATGGTCGGGCGCGTTGGCGATGAAGGTGCGGAACATCGTGATCGCTTCCTTCAACTCGCGTTTGCCGTAGTGCGCGTTGCCGAGCCAGAAGCGCGCCGAGTCGCCGTAGCCGCTCTGCGGGTAGCGGCGCAGGAAGTTCTGCAACGCCGACGCCGCGCCAGGGACATCACCGGCGCGCACGATCGCCATGGCCTCGTCGAAGAGGCGCTTTTCTTCGGCGTCGGCGAGGAAGTCCTTGCCGTCGACCGACACGCGCTGCGGCTCGATCTTGCGCATGCGCTCGTCGACGCCCTGCGCGATGTCTTTCTGCCGGCGCTGCAGATCCGACACGTCGCGCGTCAGCTGCTCGTTGGCGCCGCGCTGCTTGGCCAACTCGCTGCGCACCTGATCGAGCTGGCTCGACAACTCGAGCAGGCTGCGCTTGATCTGCGCCAACTGCTCGCTGAGCTCCTTGTTCTGCGCCGCGAGGTCCTGCTTCAGCTTCTCGTCGTTGGCGCGCAGCTCGAGGATGGCCTTGCGCGCCTCGTTGTCGGGAAAGAGCTGCGCCTGCGCCGCGCCGGTGGCCAGCGCGAGCACCAAAATCGCAGCAGCGGTTCGCATCGCGGTCACTTCTCTTTGATCTCGGCGCGGCGGTTCTTCGCCCACGCCGCTTCGTCGCTGCCCTGCGCCGCCGGACGCTCCTTGCCGAAGCTCACTGCCTCGACCTGATCGGCACTGACGCCGAGCAGCGACATCGCGCGCGCCACCGTCTCTGCGCGCTTCTGTCCGAGCGCCAGGTTGTATTCGCGGCCACCGCGCTCGTCGGTGTGGCCCTCGACCGTCATGCGCTTGCTGCGCGCACCCGCTGCCGCACGCGCGCTCGATTCGATCAGCGGGCGGTACTCGTCCTTGATGGTGTAGCTGTCGAAATCGAAGTAGACGATGCGCGGCGCACTGGTGCTCGCGGCCGCGCCGGTGTTGACCGTCGTCACCGCCGACTGCCCCGCGCCCGCACCGCCGGCGCCGGCGCCCGGCGCCGTGCCGGTGCGGTTCTCGATCGGCACGCCCTTGTTCTCCGCCAATGGCACCTTGGAGGCGCAGCCGGCCAGCAGCAGAAGCGCCGCAGCGGCATACAGAGCGAGGGGGGTCTTGGTCTTTTGCGTCGTCATCATGATCTTCGGAGCTCCTATCGATTGAACGGTCCCCACACCGGCTCGCGCACATCCGCGCCGGTGGACAGCAACTTGGCCTTGATGCGGCCGTCGAGCGTGGTCGTCATCAGCACATCGCGGCCTTGCGAGCGCGAGGCGTAGATGACGAGCTTGCCGTTGGGGGCGAAACTGGGACTTTCGTCGTCGTTGGTGTCGGTCAGCGCGGTCACGGTTCCGCTGCCGACGTCCAGCGCATGCAGGCGGAAGGCGCCGCCGTTGCCGCGCGAGATGTAGGCCAGCGTCTTGCCGTCGGGGCTGATCGCCGGGCTGATGTTGTAGCCGCCGTTGAAGCTGATGCGCTGCGCGTCGCCGCCCGATGCGCCCATGCGATAAACCTGCGGGCCGCCGCCGCGGTCGCTGACGAAGTAGATGCTCTGCCCGTCGGGCGACCACGCGGCTTCGGTGTCGATGGCACCGCTTTGCGTCAGCCGGCGCGGCGTGCCGCCCTCTCGCGGCATCGCATAAATCTGCGAGCCGCCGTCGCGCGACAGCGTCATCGCCAGCGTGCCGCCGTCGGGCGACCAGGCCGGCGCGCTGTTGCTGCCACGAAAGTCGGCCACCTTGCGCCGCTGGCCGGTGGAGACATCCTGGATCCAGACCACCGCCTTCTGCGATTCGAACGAAACATACGCCAGCTCGCGGCCGTTGGGCGACCAGGCCGGCGAGATGATCGGGTCCGGGCTGTTCAGCGCCACCTGCCCGCCCTCGCCGTCGGCGTCGGCGATGCGCAGCGCGTAGCGGTTGCCGGCGCGTGTGACGTAGGCGATGCGCGTCGAGAATACGCCCTTGTCGCCGGTGACCTTCTCGTAGATCGCATCGGCGACGCGGTGCGCGGCCAGGCGCATGTCGGCCAGCGGCACGGCAATGCTCTGGCCGCCGAGATCCTGGCTCTTCAACACGTCCCAGAGCTTGTAGCGCACGTCCAGGCGGCCATCGGCCAGGCGCGACACCGAGCCGCCGGCAAGCGCATCGGCGCCGCGACCGCGCCAGTCGGTGAGCACCGGCTGCGCGGTCTCTTCGATCACGTTCGGCGCGGCGACGAGCTTGATGACGCCGCTGCGCTCGAGATCGGCGCGCACGATGGCGCTGACGACGCCGAGCGAGGGCGAGGCATCGTCCTCACCGCGGAACCTGGCCACCGCGACCGGAATTTGCGTTTGCCCGACGCCGCTGATCTCGACGCGAAACTGCGCGGCTGCGGGCCACGCGCCGACGGACGCGGCCACTCCGACGCACCAGTGGCGGCGGTTGAGGTGAGAAATGGTCGTGGTGCGTGGTCTCAAAGCGTCGGCGCAATGCAAGGTTCGATGCGCGCAGATTGTAGGCATGGTGCGAGTGCAAGCCTTTGCAACGGCCACCGCGATAATGCGTCGGGCTGTGACCCGCGCTTCCTCGGCAAAGTTGCACCGACACTCCCCGTCACGCATGTCCACACCCCTGCTGCAACGCCTGTCGCGCATCGCGCCGTACTTCCGCACGGCGCGCGCGGGCTTCGTGGCCGCGTTCTTCGCCGCGGTGGTGGCGGCGGCCACCGAGCCGCTGATTCCCGAGCTGTTGAAGCGCCTGCTCGACGACGGCTTCGGCCCGCAGCGCAGCTTCCCGCTGTGGCATGTGCCGGTGGCCTTCATCGGCCTGTTCGCCATCCGCGGCCTGGCCCATTTCGTCGCTCAGTACTCGCTGGCCTGGTCGGCCAACCGCGGCGTGCTGACATTGCGCGAAGCGATGTTCCGCCGCTTGCAGAACGCCGCGCCGGCGCTGTACACGCAGCACAACACCAGCTCGCTGACCAACATGCTGGTCTACGAGGTGCAGTCAGGCTCGCAGCAGTTGGTGAACATCGCGCTGACCATCGTCCGTGACAGCCTGACCATCGTCTTCCTGTTCGCCTCGCTGCTGTGGCGCAACTGGCAGCTCACCGTGTTCATCGTGCTGCTGGCGCCCGCGGTGGCGCTGGTGATGCGGGTCATCTCGCGGCGCCTGGACAAGCTGACGCGCGCTCACCAGGCGGCCACCGACGAGCTGGCCTACGTGGTCGAAGAAAACGTGCTCGCCTGGCGCATCGTGCGCCTGCACGGTGCCAGCGCCGCGCAGGGCGCGCGCTTCGGCAAGCACAGCCAGTTGCTGCGCCGGCTGCTCATCAAGTCGGCCACCGCAGCAGCCACCAGCTCGCCGCTGACGCAGATGATCGCCGCCGTGGCGATGTCGGCCGTGGTGGTGGCGGCGTTGTGGCAGGGCGAGCAGCAAGGCGGCGCACCGCTGATGACCGTCGGCGAGTTCACCGCCTACGTGACGGCCATGCTGATGCTGGTCTCGCCGCTGAAGCATTTGTCGGACAGCATGGCGCCGCTGCTGCGCGGCGTGCGCGCGCTGGAGCGCGGCATCGACCTGATCGAGCGCACGCCCGAAGAGCGCGGTGGCACGCATGTGCCGTCTGCCGAATCGGGCGGCCGCGCGCGCGGCGCGATCGAGCTGCGCGGCGTCACGCTGGCCTACCGCGAGGAGGCCGAGGCACCGCCGGCGCTCGACGACGTGACGCTGTCGATCGCTGCTGGCGAAACGGTGGCGCTGGTCGGCCCGTCGGGCGCCGGCAAGAGCTCGCTCGTCAACCTGCTGCCGCGCTTCTTCGAGCCGACGCGCGGCAGCGTCGCCCTCGACGGCGTGGCGCTGCCCGACTGGCAACTCGATGCGCTGCGCCGCCAGTTCGCCCTCGTCAGCCAGGACGTGGTGCTGTTCAACGACACGGTGGCTGCCAACGTCGCTCTGGGCTTGAAAGACGGCGAGTCCATCGACAGCGACCGCGTGCGCGCCGCGCTCGAGAGCGCGCATCTGCTGGGCTTCGTGCTCGGCCTGCCGCGGGGCCTGTCCACGCCGATCGGCCACAACGGCAGCCAGCTCTCCGGCGGCCAGCGCCAGCGCCTGGCGATCGCACGCGCGATCTACAAGAACGCGCCGGTGCTGATCCTCGACGAAGCCACGTCCGCTCTCGACAGCGAGAGCGAACGCGCGGTGCAGGATGCGCTCGAACGTTTGATGCGCGGCCGCACGACGGTCGTCATCGCGCACCGGCTGTCGACCATCGAACACGCCGACCGTGTGGTGGCGATGGACCAGGGGCGCATCGTCGAGCAGGGCACGCATGCGCAGTTGCTGACAGCGGGTGGCTTGTACGCGCGGCTGCACGCGATGCAATTTCGGAGTTCATGATGAGTCAACCGATTTCGCGCTGGCCGGTGCCGGAGATCCAGGATCTTCCCGAGGATCTGCGCGCGCGCATTTTCGACGTGCAGGCCAAGGCCGGCTTCGTGCCCAACGTCTTCCTCGCGTTCGCGCACCGCCCCGACGAAGCGCGCGCGTTCTTTGCGTGGCACGATGCTTTGTTGTTGAAGGACAGCGGCACGCTGACCAAGGCAGAGCGCGAGATGATCATCGTCGCCACGTCGGCCGCCAATGACTGTCTGTACTGCGTCGTCGCCCACGGCGCGCTGCTGCGCGTCTATGCAAAGGCGCCGCTGCTGGCCGACCAAGTGGCGACGAATTACCTGAAAGCCGACATCAACGAGCGACAGCGCGCGATGCTGGCCTTTGCATTGAAGGTTTGCAATGACAGCGGCCGTGTCGTGGAGAGCGACTTCGCCGCGCTGCGCGCACACGGCTTCACCGACGAAGACATCTGGGACATCGGCGCCATCACCGCGCTGTTCGGGCTGTCCAACCGCATGGCCAACCTGCTGTCGCTGCGGCCGAACGACGAGTTCTACCTGACGGGGCGGGTGCCGAAGCCTAAGCCGGCGTGAAGCCGATGACCATCGACGACGGCACCCGGCCGTTGTCGTCCTTCGGCAGCTCACCGGTTCGATCGATCGCACGCAGCACGGCGTCGTCCCAGGTCGGGTTGCCGCTCGACTTGATCAAGCGCCGACCGGTGATCGTGCCATCCGGCGCGGCGCGCACTTCGACTTCGGCTCGCAAGGACGGCGGCACGCTGTCGGTGAGCACGATGTTGGGCCGCACGCGCGCGATGATCTTGCCGGCGTAGCTGGCCGACGGCCCGGCGTCTCGCTGCGCCGTGCCGGTGGATTGCGGCGCGCCGGTGGCCCCGGCCTGGCCGAGCATGCGCTTCAGGTTCTCTTCGCGCAGCTTGGCGTCGCGCACGGCTTCGGCCGCGGCTTGAGCGGCGGCCTCGCGCTTTTCCTTGTCGATCTTTTCGCGTTCCGCCTTGGCCGCTTTCTCGCGCTCGAGCTTTTCCGCCTTCAACTGCTCCATCTTTTCGCGCTCCAGCCGCTCGCGCTCCAACTCCTCTCGCTTCTCCTTCTCTGCCGCTTTCGCCTTCTCGATCGCGATGTCGGCCTCGCGCGTGTCGGGCTTGGGCGGCGGCGGTGGCGGCTCGACCTTGGGCTCGACCTTGGGCTCGGGCTTGGGCTCGACCTTGGGCATCGGCGGTGGCGGCGGGAGCGGCGTCACCGCGGCCGGCGCCGCCACCTGCGGCACCGCGGCCCACAACTCGGCGCTGCTGCCTGTGGGCTCGCTCGATCGCCAGCTCACGCCGAACGCCAGTGCGATCAACAACCCCAGGTGGATCAGCAGCGCCATCATCGCGCCGCGCCCCATGCCGTCCGGACGCTGCGGCCGCCGGTGCTCGAAGCCAGATGCCTGTGCCATCGCCGCTAAACGCCCTGCTTCACCGACAGGCCGACACGCTTGACACCGGCCTTTTGCAAGGTGTCCATGACCCTGACCACCGCTTCGTAAGGAACTTTCTTCTCCGCAGAAATCACCACCGGGGTCTCGGCGACGCCCTTCTGCGCCTGCTTCACGCGCGTAGCGATCTGCGCCAGCGACACCGGCTGCGGCTCGGCTTGGCCATCGACCTTGATCTTGACGCGCTCATCGAGGCCGACGACCAGCTCGATCACCGACTGCGGCCGTGTCGCCGATTGGCCCACGCTGGGCAAATCCACCACCCCCGTCGTGATCAGCGGCGCGGTGACCATGAAGATGATCAGCAGCACGAGCATGACGTCGATGAACGGCACCATGTTGATCTCGTTCATCGAGCGCCGGCGCCGCAGGCCGCCGCCTCGCATCGGTTGCGCCACTTCAGGTTGCTCCCGCGTTGCGTTGCAGAATGTTGGAGAACTCCTCGATGAAGGTCTCCAACTGGATCGCGATGCGGTCGATGTCGCGCGCGAAGCGGTTGTAGGCGATGACCGCCGGGATCGCGGCGAACAAACCGATCGCCGTGGCCACCAGCGCTTCGGCGATGCCCGGCGCCACCGTGGCCAGCGTCACCTGCTGCATGTTCGACAGGCCGACGAAGGCGTGCATGATCCCCCACACAGTGCCGAAGAGGCCGACGTACGGGCTTACCGAAGCGACGGAGCCGAGGAAGCTCAGGTGGCTTTCAATCACGTCCAACTCACGCTGGAAGCTCGCGCGCATCGCGCGGCGCGCGCCGTCGAGCTGCACCGCGGCGTCGAGTTTTTTCTCGCGCAGCTTGAAGAACTCGCGCATGCCCGAGGCGAAGATGCGCTCCATCGGCGCGGTCTTGCTGCTGGCCGGTTTGTTGTTGGCGGCCTGGAAGAGTTCGCCCAAGTGGCGGCCGGCCCAGAACTCGCGCTCGAATTCTTCGTTGCCGACGCGCACCTGCTTCAATCCGATGAGCTTGCCGAAGATCACCGTCCAGCTGGTCAGCGAGACGATCATCAGACCGGCCATCACCAGTTGGACAACGAAGCTGGCCTGCAGCACCAGCGAGAAAATGGACATGTCTTGGGTCATTGGAAGAGCGCTTCGATAAGGGGGCTGGGAATGCGCCGTGGACGCAACGTCGCGGCATCGACGCATGCGATGGTGATGCGCCCATCGACCAGGCGCACGTCGCCGCGCGTGGCGGACTGTGCCAGCGTCAGCGTCACGTGCTTCGGCGGTGCCGGCTCGACGCTGATCTGCAGCTCATCGTCCAGGCGCGCCGGCCGGTGGTAGCGAAGGGCCGTCTCGCTGACGACGAAGATCAGCCCCTGCTCATTGCGCAACTGTTCCTGCCCGAAGCCGACTGCGCGCAGCCACTCGGTGCGCGCACGCTCGAAGAACTTCAGGTAGTTGGCGTAGAAGACGACGCCGCCGGCGTCGGTGTCTTCCCAGTACACGCGAACGGCGTGTGAGAAGGCGCTATTCATGCGGCGGCATTATCGCCGCCGCCGAGGTCAGCGCGCTGCGGCCACCTTCTTGTACATCGGGCCCCACTGCGGGTGGCCGGTTTCGGCGCGGCTCAACACGAACTCCGGGTCGGCGTTGCGCGCTTCGCGGAAGGACGCTTCGCAGGCCGGTGCGCGCTGGCTCGTGCAGTAGACGAAGGCCAGGTGCTTGTGCGCGGTGGCGCGGTCCTTGGCGCTGACGAGGCCGGCCTTCAACGCGTCCTGCAAGGTGCGCTCGGCCTCGGCGTACTGGCCGTCGTCGTAGGCACGCAGGCCGTTCAACAGCGCGCGCTCCGCGGGCCGTTGCATGACATCGGTGAGGCCTTGCTGCACGCAGCCGGCAAACAGGGTGACGAGCGCAGCGGCAGCAGCGCAACGAAACGTTGTGTTCATGTTCATCATTCGAAGCGGTGGCGCAGCGTCACCGGCTTGTCTTCGCTGACGGTGACGTTGACGGTGTGTGCGGGGTAGTCGCCGTTGCGCACGACGACCTGGTGCGCGCCGGCGGGCAAGGTCAGGCGCGTCAGCGGCGGCGTCGTGCCCATCGCGCGGCCATCGACCTCGACCTGGCCCCAGGGCGTGACGGCCAGTTGCAGCAGGCCCGGCGCCGGCGGCGCGGCGGGCGCGGTGTCGGCCGCCACCGGCGCGGCCTTGTCTTTGGCCGGAGGTTTGTTCTTTGCGACAACCCGCGCCGCTTCGGCACGCGGCTTCACCGCTGCCGGCACGGGCGGGTTGGCCTCGCTCTTCACCGTGACGGGTTCGGCCATGGGCGCCGGTGCGGGCTGCGCCAGGGCTGCCGCTTGCACGACGACGGGCGCTGCAACAGGTGCGGTGGCGGCGGCTTCGGGCGCCGGTTGTTGCCCATGCGGCGCCAGCATCCACACCACGGCGATGAAGCCGATGGACAACGCGCCGCCGGCTGCCCAGGCCCATCCGCCCCAGGTGCGCCAGAGTCCGGCGGGGGGCTCATGCGTCAGGCCGTTGGTCTCTTCGCTGATCCAGGTGCGCAAGGCGCGCGAGAGTTGCCGCGCCGAGCGGAAGCGATCTGCGGGCTTGCGCGCCATCGCGCGGGCGATGATGTCGGACAGCGCACGATCGACCTTGGGGTTCACCTCGTGCGCCGCCGGCACGACACCGCCCTGCACCGCGGCGCGGATCTCGTCGAGGTTGTCGCCGGCGAACGCGCGCTGGCCGGTCAGCATCTCCCACATCACCACGCCGACGCCGTAGACATCGGCGCGCGCATCGACGGCTTCGCCGAGCAACTGCTCCGGCGACACGTAGTACGGCGAGCCGAGTTCGGCCGGCGCCGCGCCGAGCGAGCCGGTGTCGATGTCGACTTCGTCGGCCGGGCCCTTGCCGCCGCGGCCGCGCTGCCGCGTGACGCGGGCGATGCCGAAATCGAGCACCTTGGGCTGCGTGCGGCCGACCATGAAGATGTTGGCCGGCTTGATATCGCAGTGCACGACGCCCTTGCCGTGCGCATAGGCCAGCGCGTCGGCCAGGCGCTTGGCGATGCGCGCGGCCTGCACCATGTCGGGCCGCCAACCGTCGGCGAGCAACTGGCGCACGTCCTTGCCTTGCAGCCGCTCCATGGCGATGTACACGCCTTCGGGCGCCAAGCCGGCGTCGTACATGGTGACGATGTTGGGGTGCGCCAGGCCGGCGGCGGCGCGCGCCTCGGCCAGCAACTGCGACTCGAGCACGCCGCGCTCGGCGCTGCCCGCTTCGGCCACGCGCAGCATCTTCACCGCCACCTGCCGCGACAGCAGCGGGTCGAGCGCGGCGTACACCGTGCCCAGGCCGCCGCTGCCGAGCTGGTGCTTGAGCAGGTAGCGGCCGACGTGCGACAGCGTCGGCAGCAGTTGCAACGCTTCGTCGCCGCTGTCCACGGCGGGCAGGCTGTCGCCCTCTTCGGCATCGACGAAAAGCTCTTCGACCACGGTGGCGGCGAAGCTGGCGTCGTTGCCGGCGTCGGCAGCGTTGGCCGGCTCGGCGGGGGAGAGAGCGGACAAGGGTCCGGGCAGCGTGGGCGTCATGTCGGATCGGCAGCTTATCGGCCGCATCACGCGCTCGCTGGCAGAAATACCGCACACGCTGCGCTATTCACCGCGGCCTTAACACGTTGTTGCGGTTGCTCCGGCGGCGTGAGCAATAGCGCACACCGCGCGCCGCGCTTCAGCCTTTGCGCAGGGTCTGTTCGAGGCGCTGCGCGGCCTCTTGCAGTTGCGCCATCGAGCTGGCGAAAGACAGCCGCAGATGGCGCTCACCGGCCGCCGGGCCGAAGTCGCGGCCGGGCGTCAACGCCACCTGCGCGCGGCGCATCAGCTCGAAGCAGAAGTCCCAGCTGCTGGCTGCATGTGCGGTCACGTCGGCATAAGCGTAGAACGCGCCATCGGGCAATACCGGCACCGGCAGGCCGAGGCGCTCGAGCGCGGGCACGATGAAGTCGCGGCGCTCGCGGAACGCCGCGCGGCGGCGCTCGTACTCGGCCAGCGACTCGGCCTCGAAGCACGCGCGCGCGGCGTGCTGCGCGATCGACGAGGCGCAGATGTAGAGGTTCTGCGCCAGCTTCTCGACGGCAGGCACGAGCGCCGGCGGCAGCACCAGCCAACCGAGGCGCCAGCCGGTCATGCCGAAATACTTGGAAAAGCTGTTGATCGCAATCACGTCGTCGCCGTGCTCCAACGCGCTGTGGCCGAAGGCTTCGTCGTACGACAGACCGAGGTAGATCTCGTCGACCAGCGTGAAGCCGCCGCGCTCGCGCACGGCTCGGGCGATGGCGCGCATCTCGCTGCGCGCGATCGACGTGCCGGTGGGGTTGGACGGCGAGGCCAGCAGCACGCCACGCGTGCGCTGGCCCCACGCGGCACGCACCGCCTGCGCATCGAGCTGATAGCGATGCTCGGGCCCCGACGGCAGCAGCACTGCACGGCCACCCGCCGCGGCGACGAAGTGGCGGTTGCACGGATAGCTCGGGTCGGGCAGCAGCACCTCGTCGCCGGGGTCGACCAGCGCGGCGGTGATGAGTTGCAGCGCCGCCGACGCGCCCGCGGTGACGACGATGCGCTCGGGCGCGATGTTCAAACCGAAGCGCTGCGCATACCAGCGCGCGATGTCTTCGCGCAGGCCGTGCAAGCCCGTGGCGTGCGTGTACTGCGTGCGGCCCTCGGCCATGCAACGCTTCGCAGCTTCGACGACCAAAGGCGCGGCGGTGAAGTCGGGCTCGCCGATGTTCAGGTAGATCATCGGCCGGCCGCCCTGCGCCGGGTCGCACAACGGGCTGCGCGCAATCTCGTCGGCGGCCTTGGCGCACTCCATGACGTAGAAGGGCTCGATGTGGTCGAGCCGCCGAGCCGTCTTCACGAGCTTGCCTGAGCTCTCGAAGCTTTCACTTCCGCCGGCCGCAAGTCGGCCGCCACCTTGTCGAGCACGCCGTTGACGTACTTGTGGCCGTCGGTGCCGCCGAAGGACTTGGCGAGCTCCACCGCTTCGTTGATCGCCACCTTGTACGGAATGTCCAGGCAGTGCGCGAGCTCGTAGGCGCCGATCATCAGCACGCCATGCTCGACGGGCGACAGCTCGGTGGTCTTGCGATCGACGTGCTTGGCAAGCGCGGCATCGAGCACCGCGGCCTGCTCGATCGAGCCGCGCAGCAGCGCATCGAAATGCACGCTGTCGCACTTGGCGTAACCCTCGTGCTCGCGCAGTTGCGCATCGATCGCGCCGGCGTCGCCGCCGGCGATCAGCCACTGGTACAGGCCCTGCAGCGCCAACTCGCGGGCGCGGCGGCGCTGGGACTTTGCAGCAGTCGGCTTCTTCGAGGTCATGACAGCCCCTCGCCCGACGAGTACGTCGAACGATCCCCCGAGGGGATGCAGGCTCGCTTGGGAGCGGCCCGGCGCTCGGCCAGCGACACGTTCACATGTCCTCGAGCAGATTGGCCATCTCCACCGCCACCCGCGCCGCGTCGCGGCCCTTGCTCTCGGCGCGCGCCCAGGCCTGCGCTTCGTTGTCCACGGTGAGGATGGCGTTGGCCACCGGCACCTGGTGATCGAGCGCGACGCGCGTCACGCCGGCGCCGCTCTCGTTGGCCACCAGTTCGAAGTGGTAAGTCTCGCCGC
>CADEEN010000046.1 GCA_902826345.1 uncultured Burkholderiales bacterium
GAGCGGCGCCCTTACAAGGCGTAGGTCGGGGGTTCGAACCCCTCAGCACCCACCAGGCCCGGCTTATAGAATGCCGGGCCCGTTCGATGCGGCCGCTTCCAGCGGCCGCGGTACTTTCTGGGCGTCCCGCATCCGTAAAGGTTTTCGCCCCATGTTCGAGTACGTCCGCACGCACACCAAGCTCTTCTTCCTGATCTTGATGCCGCTGGTGTTTGTCTCCTTCGTCTTCGTCGGCGTGCAGGGCTACGACCGCATGAACGAGGGCGCTGCCACCGAGGTGGCGCGGGTAGACGGCCAGAAGATCACGCAGGCCGAGTGGGACGCGGCGCACCGCCGCCAGGTCGAGCAGGCGCGCTCGCGCATGCCGAACATGGACGCCAGGTTCTTCGACTCGCCCGAGGTCAAGCGCGAGTCCCTCGATCAGTTGGTGCGCGACCGCGTGCTCTTCGCCGCTTCATCGCGCGGCCACCTGTCGGTGAGCGACGAGCGGTTGATGCGCGAGATCCAGTCGATCCCGCAGCTCGCGGCCTTGAAGCGTGCCGACGGCAGCTTCGACTTCGATGCCTACAAGGCAATGGTGCAGGCCTCGGGCCGCAGCGCCGAGAGTTTCGAGGCCGGCCTGCGGCAGGACTTGGCGGTGCGACAGGTCCTCACCGCCATCGAGAGCAGCGCAGCGCCGGCGAGCGCGGCAGCGCGCACCGCGCTCGACGCGCTGCTGCAGCAACGCGAGGTGCAGGTACTGCGCTTCGACAGCAAGGAACAGACGGCCGGCATCACGCCCACCGAGGCCGAGCTGGCCGCGTACCACAAGGCCAACGAAATCGAGTTCCGTGCGCCGGAGCAGGCGCAGATCGAGTACGTCGTGCTCGACATCGAAGCCATCGGCGCGCGTGTCAGCGCGCCCGAGGATGAGCTGCGCAAGTTCTACGAGCAGAACATCGCGCGCTACACGGTCGCCGAAGAGCGGCGCGCCAGCCACATTCTCATCAAGGCGCCGAAGGATGCGCCGGCGGCCGAGCGTCAGAAGGCGAAGGCGAAAGCCGATGCGCTGCTCGAACAATTGCGCAAGGCGCCGGCCACGTTTGCCGATGTGGCGAAGAAGAATTCGGACGACACCGGCTCGGCCGAGCGCGGCGGCGACCTCGACTTCTTCGGCCGCGGCGCGATGGTCAAGCCGTTCGAGGATGCAGCCTTTGCGATGAAGGCCGGCGAGATCAGCAACGTCGTCGAATCCGACTTCGGCTATCACATCATCCGCCTCGACGCGACGCGCGGCGGCGAGAAAAAACCGTTCGAAGCCGCGCGCGCCGAAATCGAGGCCGAGGTGAAGAAGCAACTCGCGGCCAAGGAGTTCGCCGCCGACGCCGAGCGCTTTTCCAACCTCGTCAACAAGGACACCGACAACTACAAGGGCGTGGTCGGAGAGTTGAAGCTCAAGCCGCAGACCGCCACCGTGTTGCGCAACCCGGCGCCGGACGCCAAGGGCGCGTTGGCGTCACCCAAGCTGCTCGACGCCGTGTTCAGCAGCGAGTCGATCAAGAGCAAGCAGAACACCGAGGCGATCGAGGTGGGCCCGAACCAGCTAGCATCGGCACGCATCGTCACGCACACGCCGGCGCGCGTGCAGGCGCTGGCCGAGGTCACGGCGCGTGTGCGCGAGCGGGTGGTGCAACAACAGGCGGCGGCCAAGGCGCGCAAGGCAGGTGAAGAAAAGCTGGCGGCGTTGAAAGCGTCGGATCAAGCAGCCGGTCTGCCGCCGGCGGTGCTGTTGTCGCGCTCCGACCCGGCCGGCCAGCCACGCCAGGTGGTCGATGCCGTGCTCAAGGCCGATGCCGACAAGTTGCCGCAGTGGCTGGGTGTGGATCTGGGCACGGCCGGCTATGCCGTGGTGCGCCTGACAGCCGTGAAAAACCGCGCGCCGGATGCGCCGGAAGTGGCCCAGTTGCTGCCGCGCTACGGACAAGCCTGGGCCGGCGCCGAATCGCAGGCGTATTACAAGGCGCTCGAACGCCGGTTCAAGGTGAAGATCGACGTCGCGGCGGCAGCGTCGGCTCCGGTGAGCAACTGAGCGCGGCGCGAGGGGCGCTCGCTATACTTCGGCCCTCGACGGTGGCTGTAGCTCAGTTGGTAGAGTCCAGGATTGTGATTCCTGTTGTCGTGGGTTCGAGTCCCATCAGCCACCCCACCGCACAGATCAAGACGAGTCGCAAGCCCCCAGCCCGTTCACGGCTCGGGGCTTTTTTCGTTCAGGCACGCGTCAGATAGCGCGGGTTTGCCCTCGATGCGGCAGTCAGCGCAAGACTTAATATTCGTCTACACAGATATCCGGATAAACGGGTTTATGAACGACGCCGCGGGCCGCCTGATGAAGGCGCCGGAAAACTTCCTCGACGCTGCCGGCATCCGCAGGGTGTTCGCGCAGGCCAGGCAAGGCCGGCGCGACTTCATCCGCGGCGCTTTCGCCGCCGCCGGCGCCACGGCCGCGGCGCCGATCGCGCTGGGCGCCGACGGTGACGCCAACATCCTCGAGCTGCCCGCGCACAGCAAGGGGCTGGGTCAGGGCGTTGCCAGCGACGGCTACGGCAAACCGTCGAAGTACGAGCGTAACGTGCAGCGCCGGCACAGCCCGGGCCTGACGCAGACCACGCAATCGTCGGTGTCGTTCGCGCCGCTGCAATCGCTGTTCGGCATCGTCACGCCGAGCGGCCTGCACTTCGAGCGCCATCACCAGGGCTGGTGGGACGTCGATCCATCGAAGCACCGACTGATGGTCAACGGCTCGGACGACAAGATCATCAAGAAGGCGATGGTCTTCACAATGGATGAGCTGATGCGCCTGCCGTCGGTCAGCCGTTTCCATTTCATCGAGTGCGGCGCCAACACCGGTATGGAATGGGGCAACGTCGCCGTGCCGACCTGCCAGTACAGCCACGGCATGATCAGCTGCAGCGAGTTCACCGGCGTGCCGCTGAAGACCCTGCTCGACCTGTGCGGTGCCGACTGGAAGCGCGGCCGCTTCGTGCTGGCCGAAGGCGCCGACGGCTCGTCGATGACGCGCACCATCCCGCGCTCGCTGATCGACAGCGGCGAGGTGATCGTCGCCTACGGCCAGAACGGCGAGATGCTGCGGCCCGAGAACGGCTATCCGCTGCGCCTGGTGGTGCCGGGCGTGCAGGGCGTGAGCTGGGTCAAGTACCTGCGCCGCATCGAGGTCGGCGACAAGCCGTACGGCAGCAAGGACGAGGTGATGCACTACATCGATCTGATGCCGGGTGGCCTGCACCGCCAGTACACGAGCACGCAGGAGTGCAAGAGCGTGGTCACCACGCCGTCGGGCGGACAGGTGCTGCTCGACAAGGGTTTCTACAACATCAGCGGCTTGGCCTGGTCGGGCCGCGGCAAGGTGAAGCGCGTCGACGTTTCTGTCGATGGCGGGCGCAACTGGCGCGTGGCGCGACTCGAAGGGCCGGTGATGGCCAAGTGCCTGACGCGCTTCAACATCGATTGGGTCTGGGACGGCAAGCCGGCGCTGGTGCAGAGCCGCGCCAGCGACGACAGCGGCCATGTGCAGCCGAGCTACCAGCAACTGCGCGCGGTGCGCGGCGCGCGCTCGATCTATCACAACAACGCCATCCAGACCTGGTTGGTGCAGGACAGCGGCGAGGTGAAGAATGTTCAGCTGTCGTGACTTGGCGCTGGTCTTCGCGTTGCTTGCCGCCGGCGCCGCAGCGGCGCAAACGGAGCGCTTTCCCGGCGTCGGCCGCACCGCCACCGCCAAGGAAGTGGCGGCGTGGGATATCGATGTGCGGCCTGATTTCAAGGGCCTGCCCGCAGGCTCCGGCAGCGTCGCCAAGGGCATGGAGGTCTGGGAGGGCAAGTGCGCGTCGTGCCACGGCGTCTTCGGCGAGAGCAACGAATTCTTCTCGCCGATCGTTGGCGGCACGACCAAGGACGACATCAGGACCGGTCGCGCGGCGCGCCTGAACGACCCGTCGTTTCCGGGCCGCACGACGTTGATGAAGCTGTCCACGGTGTCGACGCTGTGGGACTACATCAACCGCGCGATGCCGTGGACGCAGCCGAAGTCGCTGTCCAGCGAAGAGGTCTATGCCGTCACGGCGTACATCCTGAACCTGGGCGGCGTGCTACCCGACAGCTTCGTCTTGTCGGACAAGAACATCGCCGAAGTGCAGCAGATGCTGCCCAACCGCAACGGCATGACCACGGACCATGCGTTGTGGCCGGGTGCCGCCGCTGCCGGGCGCAAGCCCGACGTCATGGCGAGCGCTTGCATGAAGGACTGTGCGAAGGAGGTCGCGCTGGCCTCTTTCCTGCCCGACTTTGCGCGCGACGCACATGGCAACCTGGCCGAGCAGAACCGCGCCGTCGGCGCGCAGAAGGGCGCCGACACGAGCAAGCCGACGACGGCCGCAGCGGCGCCTGGCGCCGCTGCGGCCAGCGCTGCGGCGCTGGCCCAGAAGTACACCTGTGTCGCCTGCCACGGCATGGAGAACAAAATCGTCGGCCCGGGCTTTCGCGAGGTGTCGAACAAGTACGCCGGCGCAGCCGATGCCACGGCGTACCTCGCCGGCAAGATCAAGGCCGGCAGCGCGGGCGTGTGGGGCAATGTGCCGATGCCGCCGCAGCAACTCAGCGAGGCCGAGGCAAGGCTGCTGGCGCAGTGGCTGGTGCAGGGAATGAAGCCGTAGCGCATGCGACGCATGGGGGCATCAGGGATACGGGGTCGTCCGCATCGCGGCCGTGCACGTTGTTCATTACGATAGCGAGATCAAGGAGATCTGAAATGCAGAACCGTCGACAAGTGCTCTCTCATTCGGCCAAGGTGGCGGCGATGCTCGCCGCCGTGGGGCTGTTGCCCGGCCTGGCGCAAGCGCAGGCAACGGGCTACAACGCGGCGGCGTTCGCTGCCAAGACGATGCCTGAGCTGATGAAGGCGCTCGGCGCCGGCACGCCCACCGAGAGCAAGGACGTGACCGTCACCGGCCCGGACATCGCCGAGAACGGCGCCGTCGTGCCGGTGGGCGCGGCGAGCACGTTGCCGGGTGTGAAGCGGCTGATGATGCTGGTCGAGAAGAACCCGTCGATGCTGACGGCGATGTTCGACGTCACCGACGCCATCGAGGCCAACATCTCGACGCGCGTGAAGATGGGCCAATCGTCCGACGTGTACGCGGTGGCGGTGATGAACGACGGCAAGGTGCTGTTCGCGCGCAAAGAGATCAAGGTGACCTTGGGCGGCTGCGGCGGCTGAGGCCGGCTGCTCGCTCACGCCCCCGAACCGATTCGATCAAGGAGAAATTGACATGGCAGATCCAATGCGCATTCGCGCCCAAGTCGCAGGTGACAAAGCCACCGTGCGTGTGCTGATGAGTCACGAGATGGAAACCGGTCAGCGCAAGGACGCGGCCGGCAAGGTCATTCCGGCCTGGCACATCACGGAAGTCAGCGCCGAGCACAACGGCAAGCCGGTGATGACGGCGCAGTGGGGGCCGGCGGTGTCGAAGAACCCGTTCATGCAGTTCGTCGTCAAGGGCGCCAAGGCCGGCGACAAGATCACCGTGACCTGGGTCGACAACAAGGGCGACAAGCGCACCGACGAAGCCGTCGTTTCGTGAGGCCGGACGTGATGACGACTAGAACAATTCTGGTGGGAGGTGCGTTGCTGCTGTCATTGGCAGCCAGCGCGCAGACCAAGTCGGCCGCCGAGGGCATCGCCGAGTACCGCAAGATGCTCGAAGACGGCAACCCGGCCGAACTGTTCGAGGCCAAGGGCGAGAACCTCTGGAAGCAGAAGCGCGGGCCGAAGAACGCCTCGCTCGAGTTGTGCGATCTGGGCAAGGGGCCGGGCAAGATCAAGGGTGCTTTCGTCGAGTTGCCGCGCTACTTTGCCGACAGCGGCAAGGTGCAGGATCTCGAGTCGCGCCTGTTGACCTGCATGGAAACGCTGCAGGGCTTCAACGCCGCCGAGATCGCCAAGACGCCGTTCGGCCGCGGCGAGCAGGCCAACATCGAAGGCCTGGTGGCGTGGATCGCTGCCGAGTCGCGCGGCCTGAAGTTCAATCTGCCGCAAGTGCACGCCGAAGAAAAGAAGATGCTCGAACTCGGCAAGCGCGTCTTCTTCTATCGCGCCGGGCCTTACGATTTTTCCTGCGCGTCCTGCCACAGCGAAGCCGGCAAGCGCATTCGCCTGCAGGACCTGCCCGACCTGACGAAGAACCCGGGCGACGGCATCGGCTTTGCCGCCTGGCCGGCCTACCGCGTCAGCAGCGGCGACCTGTGGGGCATGCAGCGCCGCCTCAACGACTGCTACCGCCAGCAGCGCTTTCCGTACCCCGGCTATGCGTCCGACGTCGCCGTGGCGCTGGGTGTTTACATGGGCGTCAATGCGCAAGGCGCGCAATCGATCGCTCCATCCATCAAGCGCTGAAGTGACCCCCCCGAAGCGGCTTCGCCGCCTCCCCCCAGGGGGCACCGCCAGCGGCCCGGCAAAGCCGGTTCCGCGGCGGTCGCTTGGCTCAATCGCTTGCGCGTGGCGCGCAGCGTCAAGGATCACCGACATGAAACTCAAATCAGCGGCATCGCCCGCGGTCCTGTTCTCGCTGCTGTTGCTCGCCGGCTGCGCCAGCGTGGCGCCGGCGCCCAACTACGACGCGCTGCTCGCCGAGATGATGAAGGCCTCGTTCCGCGCGCAAGGCATCGCCACTGTCGATCGCCTTGCGCAGGACGCGTCGAACGCCGAGTGCTCCAAGTCCGAGGGCAAGGCTTTGACGGAGGCGCGCAGCAAGGCCATCGAAGCGGCCAATCTCGCCACCGTGAAGATGCCGGCCGGTGGCAGCTTCATCGGCGACTGGAAGGAAGGCGAGAAGCTGGCGCAGAACGGCCGCGGCATGACCTGGACCGATGCCTCGGCCGCCACCACCGCCAACGGCGGTAACTGCTACAACTGCCACCAACTCAGCAAGGCCGAGATCTCCTACGGCACGATCGGCCCGAGCCTGTACAACTACGGCAAGCTGCGCGGCGTGGCCGACCCGGCGAACCCGGCTGCCAAGCCGATCGTCGAGTACACCTGGGCCAAGCTCTACAACGCCAAGGCCTACAACGCCTGCTCCGGCATGCCGCGCTTCGGCCACGCCAAGATGCTCGACGAGGCGCAGTTGAAGCACCTGATGGCGCTGCTGCTCGACCCGAAGTCGCCGGTCAACCAGTAAGCGTCTCGAAGAGGCCCGCATCAGCGGGCCTTTTTTCCATCCGATCATCATTGATTGCTGAATCATGAATCTTTCGAAGCGCGAATTCGTCCAGGTGCTTGGCGCCGCATCGGTGGCCGGCATGGGCCTGGGCCGCTACGCCAACGCCGATGCCGCAACGGCGCAGAACGGCCTGTACGACGTGGCGCCTTTCGGCAACGTGTCCTTCCTGCACATGACCGATTGCCACGCGCAGTTGAAGCCGATCCATTTCCGTGAGCCCAGCGTCAACCTCGGCATCGGCTCGATGCAGGGACAACTGCCGCACCTCGTCGGCGAGTCGCTGCTCAAGGCGGCCGGCCTGCGTCCGGGCAGCGCGCCAGCGCATGCCTTCACCAGCATCGACTTCGACCAGGCCGCGCGCCGCTACGGCAAGGTCGGCGGTTTTGCGCACCTGGCGACGCTGGTCAAGCAGTTGAAGGCCAGCCGCCCGGGCGCGCTGCTGCTCGACGGCGGCGACACCTGGCAGGGCTCGGCCACGTCGCTGTGGACCGATGCGCAAGACATGGTCGACGCCGGCAAGCTGCTCGGCGTGGACGTGATGACCGGCCACTGGGAGTTCACCTACGGCATGAAGCGCGTGCAGCAGATCGTCGACACCGACTTCAAGGGCCGGATCGACTTCCTGGCGCAGAACATCAAGACCACCGACTTCGGCGACGCGGTCTTCAAGCCCTACACGCTGCGTGAGATCAACGGCGTGCCTTGCGCGATCATCGGCCAGGCCTTCCCGTACACGCCGATCGCCAACCCGCGTTACCTGGTGGCCGACTGGAGCTTCGGCATCCAGGACGAGAACATGCAGAAGGTGGTCGATGAGGTGCGGGGCAAGGGCGCGCAGGTGGTCGTGCTGCTGTCGCACAACGGCATGGACGTGGACCTGAAGCTGGCCTCTCGCGTGCGCGGCATCGACGCCATCTTCGGCGGCCACACGCACGACGGCGTGCCGATCGCCGTGCCTGTGGCCAACCCCGGCGGCAAGACGCTGGTCACCAACGCCGGCAGCAACAGCAAGTTCCTCGGCGTGATGGACTTCGACGTCAAAGGCGGCAAGGTGGCTGACTTTCGCTACCGCCTGCTGCCGATCTTCGCCAACCAGTTGAAGGCCGATGCCGAGATGCAGGCGCTGATCACCAAGGTGCGTGCGCCGTACGAAACCAAGCTGGCCGAGAAGCTCGCCGTCACCGATGGCCTCTTGTACCGCCGCGGCAACTTCAACGGCTCGTGGGACCAACTGATCTGCGACGCGCTGATGGACGTGCAGGGCGCGCAGATCGCGTTCTCGCCGGGCTTCCGCTGGGGCACGACGCTGTTGCCCGGCGACACGATCACGCGCGAGTTGATGATGGACCAGCTGGCAATCACCTACCCGTATGCCACCGTCAGCGAGATGAGCGGCGAGACGATCAAGACGGTTCTCGAAGACGTGGCCGACAACCTGTTCAACCCGGACCCGTACTACCAGCAGGGCGGCGACATGGTGCGCGTCGGCGGCCTGGCCTACACCTGCGATCCGCTGGCGCGCATGGGCAGCCGCATCAGCGACATGCGGCTGGCCGGCAAGCCGATCGAGGCCGACAAGAAATACAAGGTGGCCGGCTGGGCGCCGGTGGCCGAAGAGGCGCGCACGGCGCCGGGCAACAAGCCGGTGTGGGACGTCGTCGAGGGGTGGTTGAAGTCGCAGGGCGGGCGCGTGAGGCCGCGCCAGGTCAATGCGCCGAAACTGGTCGGCATGGCCAACAATCCGGGCATCGCTTGACCACGCATCCTCAACGGAGATCAGCATGAACAAAGTTCGACAGTTCGGCGTCGCCATGACGCTGTGCCTCGCCGCCGCGGCCACCTGGGCGCAAGACCGCGTCGTCTATCACATCGACAACACGGCGGCGCAGGGGCTGAAGGGCCTGCGCAACCTGCGCAATCACCTCGACGTCGATCCGGCGGCGAAGATCACCGTCGTCACGCATGCCGAAGGCGTGGACCTGCTGATGGAGGGCGCCAAGGCCGCCAACGGCACGGAGTTCGCGCCGCTGGTGTCGGCGCTGAAGAGCCGCGGCGTGGCTTTCGAGATCTGCGAGATCACGCTGAAGAACCGCGACTTGAAGAAGGAGCAGTTCATCCAGGAAGCCACGTTCACGCCCTCGGGCGTCGTGCGCATCGCCAAGCTGCAAGGCCAGGGCTCGGCCTACATCAAGCCTTGAGGTGATGGTGTGAGGACGCCGCGTTCGCGCCTTGCGCGTTGGTTCGCGGCGCTGCTGCTGGCCGCGACAACGGCCCACGCCGCGGAAGACGCCGCCGTGCTCGCGCGCGCCGTCGCGCCCGACGTCTGGTTCGTGCAAGGCGCAGCGGCGCTCGGCTCAGCGGCCAACCGCAACTTCATCTCCAACGACGGCCTCGTCGTCACCGGCGACGGTGTCGTCGTCGTCGATGCGCTCGGCTCGCCGGCGCTGGCCGAGGCGTTGATCGCCGAGATCCGGCGCGTCACGCCGCAGCCGATCCGCTACCTCATCGTCACGCACTACCACGCCGACCACATCTACGGCCTGCAGGCCTTCAAGGCGGCCGGCGCGACGATCGTGGCGCATGGGGCAGGGCGCGAGTACCTGGGCTCCGACACGGCGCGGCAGCGCCTCGAAGCAAGCCGGCAAACGCTGGCGCCGTGGATCGACGAGAAGACGCTACTGGTGGCGGCAGACCGTTGGCTCGATGCGCCGCTGACGACGCTCAAGGTCGGTGGCATGGACTTCCACATCCGTCATGCCGGGCCGGCGCACACGGTCGAAGACCTGGTCGTGCACGTGCCGCAGCGCGAGGCGCTGTTCGCCGGTGACCTGGTGTTCCAGGGCCGCATCCCCTTCGTCGGCCAGGCCGACAGCCAACAGTGGATCGCCTCGTTGACGCAACTGCTCGACGCGAAGGCGCGCGTCGTCATCCCCGGCCATGGCCCGGTGTCGACCGAGCCCGCCGCCGACCTCGCGCTGACGCGCGACTACCTGCTGCACCTGCGCCAGGCGATGGGCGAGGCCGCGCGCAACCTCGAACCCTTCGACGAGGCCTATGCCAAGACCGACTGGTCGCGCTTCGAACGCCTGCCGTTGTTCAAGGTGGCCAACCGCATGAACGCCTACAACACCTACCTGCTGATGGAGCAGCAGGGGCCGCGCTGATCCTTCGAGATGAGGTGCTCCGTGCATTGCGCGCGCGGGCCACACGTCCTGATATGGAGGTATCGAAGGCAGGGCGTACGAGGGGCTTCGATACCTCAGCCCGAACGGTTCTCACGCCGCCACCCCAACCCGTTCGGGCTGAGCTTGTCGAAGTCCCTCCCTGAGCCTGTCGAAGGGCTTGGGGCCACAGACCCTTCGACACGAGGCCTCCCTTCGACAAGCTCAGGACGATCGGAAATACAAGCTCAGTCCCCTGCTCAGGGCGAACGGTGCCGAGGTTTGTCGCAAAGCAGCAGCCCCCACGCTGATGGACCACTGAAGATCGGTGCTGAAAATTCTTCGCGGCGGTGTCGAATTTCGTCCCGTCCGTTCGTCGAGAAATGCTGGCACCGCAAATCCAGCCCCTCTTGCAACAGGAGCCACCATGTCCACCACCCTGACCCCCTACCTCAGCTTCGATGGCAATACTCGCGAGGCCTTCGCGTTCTACGAAAAAGCGCTCGGCGCGAAGATCGAAACCATGATGAGTTATGCCGACATGCCCGCCTCGGCGATGCCGAGCGAAGGCTGCGGCGACGCCGGCATGCCCAGCGGAGACGGCATCATGCATGCGTGCCTCGCACTGCCCGGCGGCGCGATGCTGTTTGCCGGCGACACGCCGCCCGGCATGCCCTTTGACGGCGTCAAGGGCGTCATGCTGGCGCTGCAGTACGACACCGTGGACCAGGCGCACAGCGCGTTCAACGCGCTGTCACAAGGCGGGCAGGTGACGATGCCGATGGCGCCCGCGTTCTGGGCCCAGACCTTCGGCATGTTGACCGATCGCTTCGGCGTGAGCTGGGCCGTCAACGGCGCGCCGATCGAGTTCAAATGAAGCGCAGCACGACCGGGGCGGGCAAGCACCTGATCGTCCTCGTGGCCACGCGCAAGGGCGCATGGCTGTTTCATGGCGACACCAAGCGCAAAACCTGGGCGGCGGACGGCCCGCACTTCCTCGGCCACAACATCAGCCATGTGCAGCTCGACCCGCGTGACGGCCGCACCCTGCTGGCGGCAGCCAAGACTGGCCACCTCGGCCCGACGATCTTTCGCTCCACCGACTTCGGCAAGCGTTGGAAGGAAGCCAAGCAGCCGCCGGCCTTTGCAAAACCGACCAACAGCCTGCCCGCGCGCTCGGTCGATCACACCTTCTGGCTCACCCCGGGCCACGCCAGCGAGCGCGACACCTGGTACGCCGGCACCTCGCCGCAAGGCCTGTTCCGCTCCGAGGACGGCGGCGTCACCTGGGCGCCGTTGCCGGCGGTCAACGACGACCCGCAGTTTCGCGAGTGGATGGGCACGGTCCAGGACGGCACGCCCGATGGGCCGAAGCTGCACTCGGTGATCGTCGATCCGCGCGACGCATCGCACCTGCTCTTCGCCATGTCGGGCGGCGGCGTGCACGAGTCGCGCGACGCGGGCCGCGGCTGGGCCACGCTGATCAAGGGCCTGGAAGTGGTCGAAGGCTTCGATGCCGCCAACGTCAGCTTTCACGACCCGCATTGCGTGCGCCTGTGCCCGAGCCAGCCCGAGCGGCTGTACCAGCAGAACCATTGCGGCATCTACCGGCTCGACGGCTTCGGCAACGCAACGGGTGACGCCTGGCAGCGCATTGGCCGCAAGATGCCCAAGCGCGTCGGCGACATCGGCTTTCCGATGGTCGTGCATCCGCGCGACGCCGACACGGCCTGGGTCTTCCCGATGGACGGCACCACCGTCTGGCCGCGCACCAGCCCCGACGGCCGCCCGGCGGCCTACGTGACGCGCAACGCCGGTCGCACCTGGCAGCGGCTGGACGAGGGCCTGCCTGAGGGCCAGGCCTGGTGGACCGTGAAGCGCCAGGCGATGACGGCGGACGCGCAGGCCACGCCGGCGCTGTACCTCGGCACGACCAGCGGCGAGTTGTGGATCGGCCGCGACGAAGGCGCGCGCTGGTCGAACATCGCGCGCCATCTGCCGGAGATCTACGCGGTCGAAGTGGCCGAGCTGGCGTGAAGCGATGAAGGTGCTGATCCCCGGCGCGCTGCGCTCATACACGCGCGAATCGCATGTCGAGGCGGCGGGCAGCACGCTCGACGAGCTGTTCGCCGACCTCGATCGCCGCTACCCCGGACTGCGCTTTCGCGTGGTCGATGAGCAGAACCTGCTGCGGCCCAACATGCGCATCTTCGTCAATGGCCTCGGCGTGCGCGAGATGCAGCATGCGCTGCGGCCGGATGACGATGTGGCGGTTGTGTTGGCGCTCAGCGGGGGGTGACTGCGGATCCGATCTTTCGGTCTACAGGTCGCCGAGAGCGTGACGTGAACCGTCGAGGGGTCAGGCCTCACCCCTTGGGCCTTCCCCAATACGCGCTACGCATTGCAGATCGCTATTGCTTGAATCTCGCCAGCACCATCAAGTACTTGCCCCGAGACAGTGCCGATGCCGTATTCCCTCATCAGTGATGAAAGATCGCTAGTACAGAATTTTGCTTTCCAAACAAGGGCGACTCCCTGATTCCGCAGGAACGCTGACCTGTCAGTTTTTCCAGCGGCGTCGCGCATCAAGGAGGAACTCTGAGTCACGAAAACAACCTTGTACGCGCGTCTCGGTTCTTCCGTTGTCTTCTGGGAACTGCGATATGTCAGGACACCCTGCTCCGCGGTCGCAGCAATTTGCTGCCCGTGACGTTCGAGTGCTTGGGCTGCACTGTCCATCGATTGCTGTGGGCTGTTCACTCGAGACGCATCAATGGCAAACATAGCGAAGAGAACTCCAAGGACTGCAAGCAGCGCCGTCTTGCGCGTGAGCCGCTTTGGAGCAACTTGAGCACTGCGAGTGTCGAGTGCCTCCGGTCGCTCGGTCTCCAGCACCGCGGCAGCAGCGCGCACTGGCTTGAAGCGCGCAAATATTAGTCCGCAGGCTGAGCACTGTGACAGCGGGCCGATGTCGCTCGCTTTGCGTTCGTAGCCACACTTCGGGCATTCAAGCGGATTTGCCATAGCGTTCGAGATCAATGGTCGCCGTGGGCGGCAGTCAAAAGGCAGTGAGGCGCTTTTTGCAGTGTCCGCTCGATGGAGCGGCTAGGCCTCAATTTTGGAGACATGCTCGATCGCCACAAGCGCACCATCAAGAAGCGCGCGCTCGTTAATCAATACGCTCTCCCAAGCAGCATCCGCGTCGCCAGCGGCTTTGTGTAGATGCACGAAGTTTCGGACTTGGTGCATGGCCTTTACGTTCTCCCAGACGGCAGCAACGTCAGGTTGAGGAGTGCCAGACATTTCCCACGCACCAATGACGTTTCCGAACGTTCTCCTTCGAACATCTTTGTTGAGCTGGTAACCGCGTAGTTCAGCAAGTGCGCGAAGCGCTGCCTCAACGATAGAAGCTGCAACCATGATTGCCGCCTTCACTGCGCCAGCGCGGACAGAAAGCCCAAGCTCATAGGCATATGGAGGGCTGGCAGCTCGTCCTGGCTCTGTGTGCCGAAGCGAGCGCAGCATGAACAGGTGGAACGACAGGTACTGCTCTTCGGAAGCAATGGCGTACTGCACGTCAGGATTCTTCAAATGCTGCCACTTGAACACCGCAACCGCCTTGAGCGGCTGAATCTCGAAAGTTGGTGTCTCGAAGAAAAAGTCTGCAGCCATGACGAGTCCTAGGACCCAAGCTCATCTAACACGGTCGTCCGAAATCCAGTGGCAATGTAGCGCGTGTTCACGGGGCGCTACGATAGCTTGGGACGCTCTCGCGCGGACGCGCTTGCCACCGCATCGCGCCGCAACAGCGGCTCGTCATGCGCCAGCAGATGCGCCTCCCCCCGTTCGATGATGAAGTAGCGAAAGGCCTCGGCCGCGGGTGACAGCAGCTTCGATTGCAGGTGCACCACGTTCCACATGCGCATCACCGGCGTGCCTTCGACATCGAGCACGTGCAGCAGCCCGCTGCGCACTTCGAGCCCCATCGTGTGCAGCGACATGAATGACAAACCCATGCCGGCCATCACCGCCTGCTTGATGGTCTCGTTGCTCGACATCTCCATCGTGATGCGCGGCTCGAAGCGGTGCTCGGCGAAGAAGGTCTCCATCGCCGTGCGCGTGCCGGAACCCTGCTCGCGGACGATGAAGGCGTAGCCTTCGAGGGCAGACACCGGCGCGTTGCCGAGCTTCCCCAGCGGGTGCCCCGGCGGGCCGACGATGACCAGCGGGTGCGCCGCGAACGCCTCTGCGCGCGTCGCAATTTCCCTAGGCGGCCGGCCCATCACCGACAGGTCGACCTCGCCGGCTTCCATCATCGTCACCAGTTGCTCGCGGTTGCCGACGACGCGCAAGCGCACCTCGATGCCCTGGTGCTCTTCGTGAAAGCGCGCCAGCAGGTGCGGCACGAAGTACTTGGCGGTGCTGACGATGCCGATCGTCAGCAGCCCATGTTCGAGCCGCTTGAAGCGCGACATCGCATCGTCGGCCTGCTTCAGGTTGCCGAGCAGGCGCCGCGCGTGCACGAGAAAGTACTCGCCGGCCGTTGTCATCGAGACCTGTCGCCCGTGGCGCTCGAACAGCGCGAGGCCGACCTGCGTTTCAAGCTCCTTGATCTGCATCGATATGGCGGGCGGCGTCAGGTGCAGCGTGTCCGCGGCGCGCGCCATGCTGCCCTGCTGCGCCACCTCGGTGAAAACCCGCAACTGGCGGAATGTGATGTTCATGGCGAGACGTTCATAGGTCAGCAAAACCTTATCAGTAGGCAAACAAAGCCTGACTTTTCCTTAAGTCACTGAGAACTTACATTTTGCTCAACCCGTCGTCAAGCAACCTCTCAGACAAGGAGACCGTGTGAACAAGCCCGCCGAGGACACCGTCATCACCGACGCCAAGAAGCGCTACAGCGCGGGCGTGCTCAAGTACAAGCAGATGGGCTACTGGCAGCCCGACTACGTGCCCAAGGACACCGACGTCATCGCCATGTTCCGCATGACGCCGCAGGAAGGTGTTGATTCGGAAGAGTGCGCGGCGGCTGTTGCCGGCGAGTCCTCCACCGCGACGTGGACCGTGGTCTGGACCGATCGCCTGACCGCCTGCGACATGTATCGCGCCAAGGCCTTCCGCGTCGACTCGGTGCCCAACACCGGCCCGGGCACGAAGACCGAGCAGCAGTACTTCGCCTACATCGCCTACGACCTCGACCTGTTCGAGGGCGGCTCGATCGCCAACCTCACGGCGTCGATCATCCGCAACGTGTTCGGCTGCAAGGCCGTCAAGGCGCTGCGGCTGGAAGACATGCGCATTCCGGTGGCGTACCTGAAGACGTTTCAGGGCCCGGCCACCGGCGTCGTCGTCGAGCGCGAGCGCCTGGACAAGTTCGGCCGGCCGTTGCTCGGCGCCACCACAAAGCCCAAGCTCGGCCTGTCCGGCCGCAACTACGGCCGCGTGGTCTACGAAGGCCTGAAGGGCGGCCTCGACTTCA
>CADEEN010000047.1 GCA_902826345.1 uncultured Burkholderiales bacterium
GGTAGGGCACGGTCAGCAGCTTGATCCAGATGCCGATCAGCGGCAGGTTCAGGATGATCAGCATCGCGTTGCCGACCCACATGCTGGCGATCAGGCCCCAGAACAACTCGGGGTTGCTCGTCATCACCTGCGGCCCGGGCTGGATGCCCTTGATCGTCATCGCACCGACCATCAGCGCCATCACCGCGTTGGGCGGGATGCCGAGCGTCAACATCGGGATGAACGAGGTTTGCGCGCCGGCGTTGTTGGCGCTTTCGGGGCCGGCGACACCGCGGATGTTGCCCTGGCCGAACGGCACTTCACCGGGGCGGCCGCGCGACTTCTTCTCCACCGTGTAGGCCGCAAACGCCGCCAGCAACGCGCCGCCGCCGGGCAGCACACCGAGCAGCGAGCCGAGCGCGGTGCCGCGCAACACCGCCGGCCACGCGTCCTGGAAATCCTGCTTCGTCGGCCACAGGCCCTTCACGTCCTTGGTGAAGACCTCGCGGTGCTCTGCCGGGCGGCCGAGGTTGGCGATGATCTCGCCGAAGCCGAAGACACCCATGGCGATGGTGACGAAGCCGATGCCGTCGGTGAGCTCCGGGATGTCGAAGCTGTAGCGCGGCACGCCGGAGATGACGTCGGTGTTGATCTGGCCGAGCAACAGGCCGAGCAGAATCATCGCGATCGCCTTGACCAGCGAGCCCGAGGCCAGCACGACGGCGCCGATCAGGCCGAGCACCATCAGCGAGAAGTACTCGGCCGGGCCGAACTTGAAGGCGAGTTCGGTCAACGGCGGCGCGAACGAGGCGATGACGATCGTGCCGACGCAGCCGGCGAAGAACGAGCCCAGGCCGGCGGCGGCGAGCGCCGATCCGGCGCGGCCCTTGCGCGCCATCTGGTAGCCGTCGATCGCAGTCACCACCGAACTCGATTCGCCCGGCACGTTGATCAGGATCGCCGTCGTGCTGCCGCCGTATTGCGC
Organism: uncultured Burkholderiales bacterium; assembly: GCA_902826345.1. Taxonomy (GTDB): domain Bacteria; phylum Pseudomonadota; class Gammaproteobacteria; order Burkholderiales; family Burkholderiaceae_C; genus CADEEN01. The sequence continues at coordinate 965 of CADEEN010000047.1, forward strand.
GCCGTAGTAGATGCCGGCCAGCATGATCAGCGCCGGCGTGGCATCGAGCGCGTAGATGCTCGGCAGCAGCATGGCGATCGTCGCCACCGGCCCGAGGCCCGGCAGCACGCCGATCAGCGTGCCGAGCAGCGCGCCGCCGAAGGCGTAGAGCAGGTTGACCCAGGTGAAGGCGACGCCGAAACCGAGGGCGAGGTTGTTGAGCAGATCCATGACGAAGCCCTCAGCCGCCGAAGCCGGCAATGGTCGGCAGCACCGGAATCGTCAGCGACAGCCCCTTGACGAAGATGACCCACGACATCGTGGTCAGCACCACGGCGTTGATCAGCGTGGCCTTCCAGCTGAACTCGTCGCTGGCCCAGCTCGAAATCCCGATCAGGATCGGCAGCGAGATCAGCATGCCCAGCCGCGGAATGATGAAGCCGAACAGCGCCACCGCAAACAGGATGACGAACAGCGGCTTCCAGGCGAAGTGGCCGACCTTTTCACCGTCTTCGGTTTCGATGGTCAGCGCCTTGAACAGCACCATCGCGCCGAGCACCGCCAGCAGGATGCCCAGGCCGAACGGAAAGTAGCCGGGGCCGGGCCGTGCGGAGCTGCCGAAGCTGTAGGTCGTCGCGCCCCAGGCGAAAGCGATACCGACGGCGAGGAACATCAGGCCCGACCAGAAGTCGCGTTCACTTTTGATTTTCATGGTGTCGCTCGTCTCCTGCCGGTGAAGCCCGGACCTGCGATGCATTCTAGGCACGGCGATTTGTGCCGAGCCTGTGGGTTACACGTAAGCGACAGCGTTCGGGGCACCGCGTCAGCGCCGTCTCGCCGGCCGCTTGCGCGGCGGCATGGCCAGCGCGGCCGCGTCGCGCAAGGCCGCGTCGAGCAACGCATCGGCCATCCATAACGCGATGCGTTCGACCTCGCGATTGGGCAGGCCCCAGATGTCCTTCAAGATGGTGTAGGGCTCGATGCCGTAGACGACCGACAAGGCATGCAGCAAGCGCTGCATCACCGCCGGCGGCACGACTTGGGCCACAGGCGCCAGCGTGTCTTCGAGGATGCGCACGCGGTGGCCGCGGCGGTACGGCACTTCTTCGAGCAGGCCCGCTTGCTCCAGCGCCCATTGTTCGAGCGAGAGTTGCGCGGCGGCGCGCAGTTGCGGCTCGAACTCGGAGAAGCGCGGGAAGGTTTCGTTGAACAGCTCGTGCAGCCGCTCGCGGCCATCGGCCTTGCGCGAGGCGAAGCCGCGCACGCTGCCGAGCGAGGTGTGCACCACCGCCGTGACCAACGCGCTGCGCGACGGGAAGTAGCGGTAGGCGGTGGCGCGCGAGACGCGCGAGCGCACCGCCACTTCGGCCACCGACGGGATGTGACCGGCTTCCTTGATGATGGTCATCGCCGTATCGAGCAATAGCTGCGAGGTGGCGGCCTTGACGCCGCGCTCGGGCGGCTCGGGCGGCGGCGTGGGGCGGGGCCGGGAGCGCACGCTGCGACGGGCGGTGAGGGTTTTCACGGGCGATAGAGGTTCGAATTGTTCTTGAAGGCAACGCGTGGCCGTGCCTATCATGCAGCCTTCCTAATTTGAGACGCAAGTCTCAAATTCAGGCCGGTATCTCGCCGCTGCGGCTTTTCCTCCGGCAGTGCGCACAACAGGAGACGAAGCGGATGCGCATCGCCAGCTGGAGTTGGGGCGGACGGCCTCATGTCGGCCTGATCTCGGCCGATGGCAGCGAGGCCACACCGCTGGCCGTGGCCGACGCCGAGCGCGGCGCCCTGTCGATCATCCGCGCACTGGCCGACGGCGACGCCCTGCCCGCCGCCGCCGGCCCGCGCCTGCCGGTGACGGCGATCACGCTGCGCGCGCCGTTGCCGCGGCCGCAGCGCAACCTCTTCTGCATCGGCCGCAACTATCGCGCGCATGCCCAGGAGCTGGCCGGCTCGGTCTTTCGCGACCAGACGGCCGATGAGCCGACGTGGCCGATGGTGTTTTCCAAGGTGCCGGAAACCGTCGTCGGGCCGCAGGACGCCGTGCGCCTGCCGGCCAAGGCGATCAGCGAGCAGATCGACTACGAGTGCGAGCTGGCCGTGGTCATCGGCCGCGGTGGGCGAGACATTGCGCGCTCACGGGCGATGGAGCATGTCTTCGGCTACACGATCGTCAACGACGTGACGGCGCGCGATGTGCAGATGCGGCACGGCCAGTGGCACCTCGGCAAGAGCTTCGACACCTTCTGCCCGATGGGGCCCTGGATCGCGACGGCAGACGAACTCGACGGCCGCGCCACGCGCGTGCGCGGCTGGATCAACGGCGAACTCCGGCAGGACGGCAAGACCCAGGACATGATCTTCGACATCCCAACGCTGATCGAGACCTGTTCGCGCGGCATCACGCTACTGCCGGGCGACGTCATCGCCACCGGCACGCCGAGCGGCGTCGGCATGGGTTTCTCGCCGCCGAGGTGGTTGCGGCATGGTGATGTGGTGCGCATCGAGATCGACGGCATCGGCTCGATCGAAAACCGGTTCGAGGGCGGCTGATGGCACTCGTCTGGATCGATCGCATGGCGGTCGATGTGCGCGGCGAAGGCGACGCGGTCGTCTTCATCCACGGTCTGGGCGGCAGCCTGAATGCGTGGACGCCGCTGCTGCCCGCCCTGCCCCACGCGCGCCTCGTGCGCATGGACCTGCCGGGCGCCGGACGTTCGAGCAAGGCCTATGCACTCGGCGGGTCGACGCCGCATGGCGGCAAGTTGAGCGTGGCCGTGCATGCCGATGCGGTGCGGCGAATCTGCGAATCACAAGGCATCACGCGCGCACATGTCGTCGGCCACTCGTTCGGCACGATCATCGCGCAACACATCGCCGCCGAAACGCCGGCGCTGGTGCGCAGCCTGACGCTGTTCGGCGCACTGGCCGAGCCGCCGCAGAACCTGCGCGACGTGATGACGGCACGCGCACCGGTGGCGCGCGAGCAAGGCCTGTTCGCCATCGCCGAAGGCACGTCGGAGTTCTCGCTCAGCGCCAGCAGCAAGCAGGCACAGCCGGTGACGGTGGCGTACGTGCGCGAGGCCATCGGCGCGTCGGATGCGGAAGGCTATGCGCGCAACTGCGAAGCGCTGGCCGCCGCAAAAAGCGCGCGGCTCGAGCTGATCCGCTGCCCGACGCTGATCGTCAACGGCGACGAAGACCAGGTCACGGTGCTGTCGGGCGCGCGGCAGCTCGCCGAGCGGCTGGTCAATGCGCGCCTCGAAGTCTTCAGCCGCTGCGGCCACTGGCCGATGTTCGAGCGCACGGCGGAGTCGCAACGCGCGTTGCGCGACTTTCTTCAGTCCGTGAGGTAGCCATGCCGGACACCCTCTTCACCAACGTGCGCATCTTCGACGGCGGCGGCGAGCAGCCGTTCACCGGCGACGTGCTGGTCAGCGGCAACAAGATCAGCCGCGTCGTCAAGACGGCTTACGGCCAGCGCACGCCGCCGATCGCAGGCGCCACGGTCATCGACGGCGCCGGCGCGTTCCTGATGCCGGGCATGGTCGAAGCGCACACGCATTTCAGCTGGAACGACCAGCCCTCGCTCGACAGCATCCAGCGCATGCCGCCGGAGGAGCACATCCTGTGGTGCGCCGGCATCGCCGAGCGCTATCTCGACATGGGCTGGACCTCGTGCGTCGGCGCGGCGGCAGCGAAACCGCGGCTCGACGTGGTGATCCGCAACGCCATCACCGACGGCACCATCGTCGGCCCGCGCTACCTCGCCGCCAGCCAGGAGATCACGGTGCCCGGCGGCCTCGGCGACTCGACGATGCCGCACCTGCCGCAGCACGAGTTCGCCTTCGGCGCCATCGTCACCGGTGCCGACGAGATGCGCCGATGCGTGCGCATGTTCTGCAAGTACGGCGTCGATTCGCTGAAGATCAATCTCTCCGGCGAGTCGATCACCGGCATGCCGTCGTCGCAGAGCCAGTTCACCGAAGCCGAGATCGCCTCCTGCGTCGATGAAGCCAGACGCTGGGGCAAGCGCGTGGCGGCGCATGCGCGCAGCACCTGGAGCATCAAGGAGTGCGTGCGCCAGGGCATCGAGGTCATCTACCACTGCAGCTACACCGATGAAGAAGCGCTCGACATGCTCGAAGCGCGCAAGCGGGAGCACTTCATCGCGCCCGGCCTGGCGTGGCTGATCAACACCTCGCACCACGCCAGCGAGTGGGGCATCACGCCCGCCGCGGCCAAGAAGATGGGCTACCACGAGGAGCTCGAAGCCGCGATCGAGAGCATGCGCGCGATGCGAAAGCGCGGCATCCGCATCCTGCCCGGCGGCGACTACGGCTTTGCCTGGACGCCGCACGGCACGAATGCCAAGGACCTGGAGTACTTCGTCGGGCACGTCGGCATGAGCACGATGGAAGCGCTGCTCTCGGCCACGGCCTGGGGCGGGCCGATGATGAAGATGGGGAAGTCGATCGGCTACATCCGTGAAGGCTGCCTGGCCGACATCCTGCTGATCGATGGTGATCCGCTGATGGACATCACGGTGCTGCAGGACAAGAAACGAATTCTTGCGGTGATGAAGGACGGTGTGTTCCACCGCGCGCCGCCGATGCGGCAGCAGCAGACGACAAGGTGGGCAGCATGAACAACACGCTGTTCACCAACGTCCGCATCCTCGACGGCAGCGGCTCGGTCGCGCCTTACGCCGGCAGCGTGCTCGTCAGCGGCAACCGCATCCAGCGGGTCGGCCGCACCACGGCGCCGATCGCCCCCGGCAGCGCGACCGTGATCGACGGCGCCGGCGCCACGCTGATGCCCGGCATGACCGAAGCGCACACGCATTTCAGCTGGAACGACGCCGCCACGCTCGGCGCGATCCAGGCCATGCCGCTCGAAGAGCATGTGCTGTGGTGCGCCAAGATCGCCAAGCGCTATCTGCAAGCGGGCTTCACGAGCTGCCTCGGCGCTGCCTGCGCCAAGCCGCGCCTGGACGTGGTGACGCGCAACGCCATCAACAGCGGCCAGATTCCCGGCCCGCGCTACCTCGCCGCGAGCCAGGAGATCACCGTGCCCGGCGGCCTCGGCGACGAGACCCTGCCGCACCTGCCCTTCCCCGAATTCAGCTTCGGCGTCAACGTCAACAGCGCCGACCACATGCGCCAGGTGGTGCGCATGTTCCTCAAGTACGGCGTCGATTCGATCAAGCTCAACCTCTCGGGCGACAACTTCACGCCCGCGTCCGATGCGCACACGACGTGGATGACCGACGCCGAGGTCGCCGCCGCGGCCGAGGAAGTGAAGATGCGCGGCAAACGCATCATCGTGCACGCGCGCTCTTGCGCCAGCGTCAAGCAGGCGCTGCGCCACGGCATCCACCTGATCTACCACGCCAGCTTCAGCGACGAAGAGTCGCTCGACATGCTGGAAGCGGTGAAGGACAAGGTCTTCGTCGCGCCCGGCATCGCCATCCTCTACGCCATGCTGCACGAAGCGTCGGCTTTCGGCATCTCGCACGAGCAGGCGGTGCAGATGGGTTACCAGCAAGAGTGGGACGCGGCGCTGGACAGCCTGTCGAAGATGCACAAACGAGGCATCCGCGTGCTGCCCGGCGGCGACTACGGCTTTGCCTTCACGCCGCACTGCCAGAACGCGCGCGACCTCGAGTTCTTCGTCAAGTACCTCGGCTTCACGCCGATGGAGGCGATCCGCTCTACCACGTTGTACGGCGGACAGATCATGCTGCAGGGGCACGAGCTCGGCGTGATCAAGGAAGGCTGGCTCGCCGACCTGCTGCTGATCGACGGCGACCCGCTGGCGAACCTGTCGATCCTGCGCGACCCGAAACGCATCCTCGCGGTGATGAAGGACGGCGTGTTCGCGAAGGCGCCCGCCATCGCTTCGCAACGAAGCTGGGAGCGCGCCGCGTGAAGCTGACGCGCGCGCAAGGGGCCACGCTGCTGCTCGTCGGCGGCCCGATCTTGGTCTTCTCGCTGTGGGCGATGGTCGACAACACGCGCCTGTACTTCGTCACGCTGCTCAACAGCCTGACACTGGCCTCGCTGTACTTCATCGTCGCCTCGGGTTTCACGCTGGTTTTCGGGTTGATGCGCAACGTCAACCTGGCGCACGGCTCGCTGTACCTGCTCGGCGGCTATGTCGCCTACTCGGTGGCCGGTGCGACGGGCTGGTGGGTACTCGCCGCTGCTGCGGGCTTTCTCGCCGCGGCGCTCGGCGGCGTGCTGATGCAGGTGCTGATCCTGCGCCACATGCAGGGCCAGGATCTGCGACAGACGATGGTCACGATCGGCCTGTCGATCGTCATCGCCGACATCCTGCTCTGGATCTACACCGGCCAAGTGCATCAGATGGAATCGCCCGAGTGGTTGCAAGGCCCCATCCGCGGCATCCCGCTGATCAACGCCTACTCGGCGTACCGGCTGTCGCTGCTCGGCTTCGGCATCGCCATCGGTGTCGGGCTGTGGTGGCTGCTGTCACGCACGCGCGTCGGCGCGATGATCCGCGCCGGCGTCGATGACCGCGGCATGCTCGCCGCGTCCGGCATCAACGTGAACCTCGTCTTCGCGATCACCTTCGCGCTCGGCGCGGGGCTGGCCGGCTTCGGCGGCGTGATCGGCGCGGTGGAACTCTCGATGGTGCCCGGCGAGGACACGCGGCTGCTGCTGGCCTCGCTGATCGTCGTCATCGTCGGCGGCATGGGCAGCGTCGTCGGTGCGGCGATCGGCGCGGTGATTCTCGGACTGGCTGAAACCTACGGCTTGGCTTATGCGCCGACGTACAGCGTCGTCTTTACCTTCGTCATCCTGATTCTGGTACTCGCGTTCAGGCCACGCGGCATCATGGGCAAGGCAGCGTGAGCGCGGCATACTGGCGCCGCGCGATGAACAGCGGGCTGTCTGCCGCAGCGCGGCCATTGCCGTTGCCAAAGGTCGGCGCCGCACCGCGCACCGCGCCCTCGATCGACCCCTACGCCGACAGCAACGCCCCGCGCTGGTTGAAGTACCTGTGGCGCCATCTCGAAGCACGCCACGTCATCGTGCTCGCTGTCGCGCTGGTCTTCCCCTTCGTCGCCACGCCGTTCTTCACCTTCCAGGTCGCCACGCAATCGCTGATCCTCGGCGTCATCGCGCTGTCGCTGACCTTCCTCGCCGGCTACGGCGGCATGGTCTCGCTGGCGCAGATGACGGTGGCCGGCATCGCCGGCTACGCGCTCGCGGTGCTCGGCCACAGCAGCAGCCCGGAGATCAGCCTCGATTGGCCGTGGTGGCTGGCGGTGCCGTTTGCGCTGGTCATCGCGACGGTCTGCGCCACCTTCATCGGCTGGCTCTCGGTGCGCACCGAGGGCATCTACACGATCATGATCACGCTGGCCATCGGCGTGGCCTTCTATTACCTGGTGCTGCAGAACTACAGCATCTTCAACGGCTTTCAGGGCCTGCGCGAGTTGAAGCCGCCGACCGTCTTCGGCATCGACTGGCGCGATCCGGTGCCGTTCTATTTTCTCGGGCTGACCTGCGCATTGGCGGCGTACCTGGTCGTCAAGTACGTCGTGCGCGCACCGTTCGGCATCGCGATGCAGGGCATCCGCGACAACCCGCGGCGCATGGCCGCACTCGGCTACAACGTGGTCGCGCACCGCGTGGCGGCGTATGCCCTGTCGGGCCTCATCGCCGCCGTCGGCGGCATCCTGCTCGCTTGGTACAACGCGCTGATGACGCCCGGCTCGGTGGGCACCGGCTGGCTGATCAACATCCTCGTCATCGCCGTGCTCGGCGGCATGAAACACCCGATCGGCGCCTTTCTCGGTGCGCTCGTCTTCGTGCTGCTGCAGACCTTCGCCATCGACGTCATCGACCGCGAGCGCTTCAACCTCGTCATCGGTGTCGTCTTCCTCGCCATCGTTCTGTTTTCCCCCGACGGCCTGCTCGGACTGTGGGCGAAGCTTCGCTCGCGCTTCGGTCCGAACGCGGTCATTTCCTCAAACCAAAGGAGACCGAAGTGAAAGTGAGCAAACGGATCTGGGTGCGTTCGCTGTTGGGCGCCGCGGCGGCCACGGCACTCGCGGGTGCGGCGTGGGCTCAGGGCCAGCCGGTGAAGATCGGCCTGCTGGCCACGCTCGAAGGGCCGTTCGCCGCCGGCGGCGCCGACGGCATGCGCGGCGCCGAGCTCGCCGTGAAGCAGCGCGGCGGCGTGGTCGCCGGGCGCAAGATCGAGATCATCAAGGCGTCGTCCGACGCCAAGCCCGACGTGGCCGTGAACGCCACGCGCAAACTCGTCGAGCAAGACAAGGTCGACATCATGGTCGGCCCGCTGTCGGGCGGCGAAGGCATTGCGGTCAAGGACTACGCCAAGACGCAGCCCAACATCACCTTCATCAACGGCTCGTCGGGCGCGCAGGCGGCCACGCTGGTCAGCCCGGCGCCGAACTTCTTCCGCTTCAACACCGAGGGCGCGCAGTGGATGGTCGGCCTGGGCAAGGCGGCGATGGACAAGGGCTACAAGCGCGTGATGGTCATCGCCGAGGACTACGCCTTCCCGTACTCGCAGGTGCAGGGTTTCATGAGCGAGTACTGCCGCCTGGGCGGCAAGGTGCCGGAGAAAGCGTGGGTGCCGCTCGGCGGCAAGGACTACTCGTCGGTGATCGCCAAGATTCCGAAAGATGTGGACGCCTTGCTCGTCGTGCTCGGCGGCTCGGACGCGGTGAACTTTCTCACGCAGTACGAAAACGCCGGCGGCGACAAGCCGATGCTCGGCGGCTCCATCACCGTCAGCCAGGACGTGCTGAACTACAAGGGAAAGCGCCGCGACTCGCTGGTGGGAACGCTCGCCGCCGGCCCCGTGGCCGACGCCTACGACGGCGCCGAGTGGAAAGCCTTCGTCGCGGACTACAAGAAGACCTACCCCGTCTCGGCCGGCGGCTTCCCGAGCCCGAGCCTGTTCGCCTACGTGTACTACCAGAACATGAAGGCGGCGCTCGACGGGCTCGATGCCGTCAAGGGCGATCTGTCGGGCGGGCAGGCCAAGTACCGTGAGGCGCTCTCCAAGATGGTGTTGAAGACACCGACGGGGGATGTGAAGCTCGACGCCAACCGGCAGGCCATCGGCACCACTTTCGTCACCGAGGTGACGAAGGATGCGCAGGGCAACCTGTTCAACAAGGTCGTGCGCAAGGTCGACAACGTCGATCAGTTGCTCGGCATGAAGGCCGACGAGTTCAAGATGGGCACGCGCGACGTGCCGGCCTGTCCCTGACGATGGCTTCTGTCACGCAGCTCGCAAGCAGCATGGCCGCTCCTCGCGGGGCGGCCATGCCCGTGCACTCGTCGCTCGCGACGAGCGACGCGTTGACGCTGACGAACGTGACGCGGGCCTTCGGCGCGTTGCGCGCTGTCGACGACGTGTCGCTGTCGGTCACCGCGGGCCAGAAGTACGCGGTGCTCGGCAGCAACGGCGCCGGCAAGACGACGCTGTTCAACGCCATCACCGGCGACTTTCCGCCAACTTCCGGGCGGATCTATTTTTTCGGCGAAGACATCACCGGGCTGCCGCCGCACGAGCGCATCCGCAAGGGGCTGCGGCGCACGTACCAGTCTTCGCTGCTGTTCCGCGACCTGACGGTGCGCGACAACCTGTTTCTCGCCGTGCGCGGCGTGGCCAACGGGCGCTACAGCTTGCGCCGCGCGCGTGACGGTCATGCCTCGACGCTGGCCACGCAGGAGCTGTTGGAGCGCGCACGCCTGACGCACATCGCCGACGAGTTCGTCGCCAACCTCGCGCATGGTCAGCAGCGGCAGTTGGAGATCGGCATGGCGCTGGCGGGTGCGCCGCGATTGATCCTCTTCGACGAGCCGGCCGCTGGTTTGTCGCCGGCCGAACGCAAGGAGCTGGTGGCGCTGCTGCGCTCGCTACCGTCGCACATGAGTTTTGTCCTGATCGAGCACGACCTCGACATTGCGCTGCGCGTCGTCGAGCGTGTGACGGTGATGCACAACGGCAAGGTGCTCAAGACCGGCACGCCGGAGCAGATCGAGAACGACGCGCAAGTCCAAGCCATCTATATGGGCGGTAAACATTGATGGCGTTCTGGTCGCGCAAGTCAGAAGGCAAGACGAGCGGCCCGGTGCTCGTGGTCGAAGCGCTCGACGTGTACTACGGCCGCGCGCATGCGCTGCAAACGGTGAGCTTCACGATCGACAAGGGCGTGCTCGGCATCGTCGGCCGCAACGGCATGGGCAAGACGACGCTGTGCAATGCGGTCACCGGCCTCGTGCCGTCGACGGGCAGCGTGCGCTTGCTGGGCGAAGAGATTCGTGGCCTGGCGCCGAATCAGATCACGCAGCGCGGCATCGCCTACGTGCCGCAGGGGCGGCGCGTCTGGCCGTCGCTCACGGTCGATGAGACCTTGAAGCTCGTCGCCAGGCACAAGCGCGAAGTCGATCGCGTGTACTCGATGTTCCCGCGCCTGGCCGAGCGCAAGGGCAATGGTGGCGCGCAGTTGTCGGGCGGCGAGCAGCAGATGCTGGCGATCGGCCGCGCGCTGCTGTTGGAGCCCAAGCTGCTGGTGATGGACGAACCCACCGAGGGCCTCGCGCCGGTGATCGTCGAGCAGGTGGCGCAGGCGCTGCACGCGCTCGCGCACGAAGGCGAGATCGCGGTGCTGCTGATCGAGCAGAACCTGGGCGTGGCGCTGGAGGTGGCCGATCGCATCGGCGTCATGGTCAACGGCCGCATCGCACAAGAGATGGCGGCTGCACAGCTGGCGGCAGATCGTGATCTGCAGGAGCGCTTGCTCGGCGTGAAGAGCGGCGGGCACGAGGAGGTGGAAGAAGAAACGCCGCCACCCACCGTAGAGCCCGAGCCGACGCGCGTGTTCACCGTTCGGCGCGAACACGGCGACGGCGCGCCGTCGCTCGACGACCTCTTGCCGCGCACGGTGCGTGGGTTCAATCGGTGGAACAGCGGCGACGCGGCGATGCCGGTGAACGACATCGCGCGTGCGCCCGTTCGGGCTGCGCCTGTCCTTCGACAAGCTCAGGATGATCGGAGTGCTTCGCTGGCGGCGGCTTCGACAAGCTCAGCCCGAACGGATGCCCGCATCATCGAGTTTCCCGTCGCGGCCAGCAGCACGCGCGCGGCCTACGTCGCCGGCACCTTCGACACCAAGGGTCGCGAGCTCGCCTACCTGCGCCAGTGCCTGGAAAAACTCGGCCTGCGCGTCGTCACCGTCGATCTGGCCACCAGCGGCAAGCCGTCGCCGGCGAGCGTGCACCCGCGCGAGGTGGCGCGCCACCATCCGCAAGGCGAAGCGGCCGTCTTCAGCGGCGACCGCGGCAGTGCCGTCAGCGGCATGGCCACTGCATTCGAGCACTTCATCCGCACGCGGCGCGATCTCGGCGGCATCGTCTCGGCGGGTGGTTCGGGCGGCACCTCGCTGGCGACGCCCGCGATGCGCGCGCTGCCGATCGGCGTGCCCAAGGTCATGGTCAGCACGATGGCCAGCGGTGACACGCGCCCTTATGTCGGCCCGAGCGACATCTGCATGATGTATTCAGTGACCGACGTGCAAGGCATCAACCGCATCAGCGAGAAGGTGCTGGCCAACGCCGCGCATGCGCTCGCAGGGATGATCGCGCACCCGCCGTCGATCGCGGCCACCACCAAACCCGCGATCGGTCTGACGATGTTCGGTGTGACGACGACTTGCGTGCAGGCGGTGACGAAGCGGCTCGCCGACGACTACGACTGCCTCGTCTTCCACGCCACCGGCGTCGGCGGCCAGAGCATGGAAAAGCTCGCCGACTCCGGCCTGCTGCACGGCGTGATCGACGTCTCCACCACGGAGATCGCCGACGAGATCGGCGGCGGCGTGTTGTCTGCTGGACCTCACCGCCTCGATGTGTTCGCCGAGCGCGCGCTGCCCTATGTCGGCAGTTGCGGCGCGCTCGACATGATCAACTTCGGCACCTGGGAATCCGTGCCCGAGCGCTTCAAGCAACGCAAGCTCTACCGCCACAACCCGACCGTGACGTTGATGCGCACCACGGCCGACGAGTGCCGCGCGATCGGTGAGTTCATCGCGAAGAAGTTGAACGCGATGCATGGCCCGGTGCGCTTCTTCATCCCCGAAGGCGGCGTCTCGGCACTCGACAGACCCGGCGCGGCTTTCCATGACCCCGACGCCGACCGCGCGCTGTTCGACGCCCTGGCGACGAACTTCCGCGCCGGCAATGACAAGAAGCTGATGCGCCTGCCGCTGCACATCAACGACGAAGCGTTCGCCGATGCGCTCGTCGCCGCATGGCGCGAAGTCGCCGCCACCCACGCCAAACAACAACGAGCCTGACATGAAACAACCCCCACGCTCACTTCGTTCGCTGCCCCCCGAGGGGGTGCGTCAGCGTCTTCGGGCGGCCGCGCGCCGCTGACACCATGCCCCGCATCTCCAGACAAACCATTCTCGACGCGCTGCGCGCCGCGGTCGCCGCCGGCGTGCCGATCGTCGGCGGCGGCGCCGGCACCGGCCTGTCGGCCAAGTGCGAGGAAGCCGGCGGCATCGACCTGATCGTCATCTACAACTCGGGCCGCTACCGGATGGCCGGCCGCGGCTCGCTAGCCGGGCTGCTGGCCTACGGCAACGCCAACGACATCGTCTGCGAGATGGCGCACGAGGTGCTGCCTGTTGTGAAGAAGACACCGGTGCTCGCCGGTGTGAACGGCACCGACCCGTTCATGATCGCCGACGAGTTCTTTGCCCGCCTGATCGGCCTGGGCTTCTCCGGCGTGCAGAACTTCCCGACGGTCGGTCTGATCGACGGCAACTTCAGGGCCAATCTCGAAGAAACCGGCATGGGCTACGGGCTCGAAGTCGAGATGATCGCGCGCGCGCACACGCTCGGCCTGCTGACCACGCCCTATGTTTTCAGCGAAAGCAACGCGCAGGCGATGGCGCGCGCCGGCGCCGACATCATCGTCTGCCACCTGGGCCTCACGACAGGCGGCAACATCGGCGCCGAAACCGCGTTGAAGCTCGCCGATTGCGTCGAGCCGATCAACGCCTGGGCCGCGGCCGCGACCAAGATCAAGCCCGACGTGCTCGTGCTCTGCCACGGCGGACCGATCGCCACGCCCGACGACGCGGCGTTCATCTTGAAGCACTGCGCCGGCTGCCACGGCTTCTACGGCGCGAGTTCGATGGAGCGGCTGCCGACCGAGGTGGCCCTCACCGAGACGACGCGCCGATTCACACAGATCAAGAGATAGAGATCACGGAGACCACACCATGAGCGGTTCCCAATTCGGCAGTTTCATCCTCGGCCTGATCGTCGTTGCGATCGTCGTCGCCATCGGCGTCTGGCTGCTGCACTGGCTGTACCTGCGCAGCAGCAAGGAGCGCGCCTTCGTGCGCACGGGTTTGGGCGGGCAGAAGGTGGTGGTCGATGGGGGCGCCTTCGTGCTGCCGATCGTGCACGACGTGATCCCGGTCAACATGAACACGCTGCGCCTGGAAGTTTCGCGCGGACGCGACAAGGCGCTGATCACCAAGGACCGCATGCGTGTCGATGTGATCGCCGAGTTCTACGTGCGCGTCGCTGCGCGGCCCGAAGCGGTGGCCGCCGCGGCGCAGACGCTGGGCCTGCGCACGATGGAGCCGGCGCAGTTGAAAGAGTTGGTCGAGGGCAAGTTCATCGACGCGCTGCGCACCGCCGCGGCCGAGATGACGATGGAGGAGCTGCACGAGAAGCGCGGCCACTACGTCAAGCGCGTGCGCGAGGCGGTGGCCGGCGACCTGACGATGAACGGCCTGGAGCTCGAAGCCGCGTCGCTGACGCAGCTCGACCAGACCGGCATGGAGTACTTCAACCCGAGCAACGCCTTCGACGCCGAAGGCCTGACGCGCCTGACCGAGCAGATCGAGCACCGCAAGAAGCAGCGCAACGATGTCGAGCAGGACACGCTGATCGCGATTCGCAACAAGAACCTCGAAGCCGAGAAGCTGAGCCTGGACATCGACCGCGAAGCCGAGCAGGCGCGGCTGGCTCAGCAGCGCGATGTGGAGTTCGCGCGCGCCCGTCAGCGTGCTGACCTTGCCTCCGAGCGGGCACAGCGCGAGCAGGATGCCGAGGGCGCGCAGATCACCGCCAAGCAGGCCATCGACGCGGCGCGCATCCGCAGCGAGCAGAGCATCGAGCAGGAGCGCATCGGCAAGGAGCGCGCGGTGCAGAGCGCCGAGATCGAACGGCGCAAGGCGATGGAGCTGGCCGAGCAGCAGCGCGCGATCGCGGTGGCCAAGGAGAGCGAGGCGCTGTCCGTCGCGCAGGCCGATGCGGAGCTTGCACGGGCGCATGCCGTGTCGGCCGAAGAGAAGGTGTTCACTGCGCGCGAGATCGAGGCCGCCGAGCGCAAGAAGGCGATCGACCTGATCGGCGCGCGGCAGGCCGCCGAGCGCGAAGGGCTGCGACTGACGCTTGCGGCCGCGGCGGAAAAAAGCGCCAGCGCCGACCGCGGCGCGGCGATCCGCGCGCAAGCCGAGGCCGATGCCGACGCCGACAAGATCAAGTCGATGGCGATTCGCGTGCGCGCCGAGATCGAGGCCGAAGCGATGCGCATGATGAACGAGGCGCACAACATGCTCTCGCCCGAAGCGCGCATGTCCGCGCTGCGCATGCGTCTCGTCGAGAAGGCCGAAGCGATCATCCGCGAGTCGGTCAAGCCGATGGAGCGCATCGAGGGCATCAAGATCCTGCATGTCGATGGCCTCGGCGGCTCGTCGGGCAGCAGCAACGGCGACGGCATGAACAGCAACGGCGGCTTTGCCGAC
>CADEEN010000048.1 GCA_902826345.1 uncultured Burkholderiales bacterium
TGTGCGACCAGATCGAGAACCGCATCATCGAGGCCAAGAGCCGCGGCATCTACGAGGCGCCGGGCATGGCGCTGCTGCACATCGCCTACGAGCGCCTGGTGACCGGCATCCACAACGAGGACACGATCGAGCAGTACCGCGCCAACGGCCGCCGCCTGGGCAAGCTGCTGTACCACGGCCGCTGGTTCGACCCGCAGGCGCTGATGCTGCGTGAGACGGCGCAGCGCTGGGTCGCGCGCGCGATCACCGGCGAGGTCACGCTCGAATTGCGCCGCGGCAACGACTACACGCTGATGAACACGGAGAGCCCCAACCTCACCTACCACCCGGAGCGGCTGACGATGGAAAGCGGCGCCGGCTCGTTCTCGGCCGCCGACCGCATCGGCCAGCTCTCGATGCGCAACCTCGACATCGACGACACGCGCGACAAGCTCGGCGTGTACTCACGCGCCGGCCTGCTCGGCGCGGGCAGCGGCAACGACATCCCGCTGCTCGGCAAGGACTGAGCGCTCAGCTCAGCCAGCGTACTGCGCCGCCGCGCGTTGCAGCCGATCGCGCACGACGGCGGCCAACGCCGAAGGCGCGACCACCCTGACCTGGTCGCTGTGACGCAGAATGTCCATCGCCAGTTCGGTCGCGTCCGCGTAGGGCACCCGCAGCGTCAGCGAGCCGTCGCCGTGCAGCTTGGCCTGCTGCTGCGAATGCCACTGCTCGTGGCGCACCCACTGCGCCGCTTCAGGCGTGAAGTCGAGCGTCGCCCACTGCACCTTGCCACCTGAAAATGCGCCGTAGCCGGCGTCGAGTTCGGCTTCGATGGTCTTGATGGCCACGTCCTTGGCGCGCTGTTCCATCAGATCGGCCTCGCGGATGGCGTCGAGCGCGAAGCGGCGCAGGCTGTCGCTGGCGTGACACCAGGCGTCGAGGTACCAGGTGTTGCGCCAGTGCACGAGGCGCTGCGGTGAGACGCTGCGCTCGGTCATCTCGCGCCGGCTGCGCACCCAGTAATGCAGGTGCACGCGCAGACGCCGCGTCAACGCGCCGCCGATGACTTCGAAATGCTTCGCCGGCACCGCCCGTCGCGCCGCCGACAACACCTTGATCCGCTTGACCATCTGGCGCGATTCGGCATCGCTCGCACCCAGCATGCCATGCAGCTTGTCGAGCAGCGGCTGCAGATGGCGCGCCAGCACGCCGCCCTCGTCGAGGCCTTCGATCAGCTGGTGCATCGTCAGCAGCGCGTGGATTTCGCGCTCGGAGAACCACAAGCCCGGCAACTCGTGCCGGACCTGGCCGGCGTCACGCGCATCGGGGGCGGTGAAGCGGTAGCCGTTGCTGTCGCGGTCGTAGACGATCGGCGCATCGAGGCGCTCCCGCAGGTACTCCAGGTCGCGCTTCAAGGTGGCGCGGCTGACACCGAGCTCGTCCATCAACTCGACAAAAGGCACGCTGCCGCGGGTGCGGATCAGCAGTTCTATCTTGTAGAAGCGTTCGGTGCGGTCCATACCGATGGCTCATGGGGTGAGCCACCATGTTAACCCAGGGGCTTCTGCAGGCTCACGCCATGAGCCTGCCGGCGGCGAAGCTGGCAGCGCCGGAGCCGTTCCGGCGCTTTGCCACGAAAGCCAGACCGCCATGCCCAAGACGCTCGACCTGTTTGCCGACACCCAGCCCGCCGTCCATGAAGCGCGGGGCAGCGACCGCAGCGCGTTCGAACTCGGCTGGGACTATGCCCACTACCGCCTGACGCCGCCGCCCGAGGCGCTGGCCGACGCGCATCCGGTGCGCCAGGGCTGGCAGGCCGGCAGCGCCGTCTTCGGCAGCCGCACCTTGAAGCCGACGCCGCAGGTGCGCAAATGGCTGCAACTGCGCCTGGGCGCCTGGCGCCGCGGCCACGCCTTCGAAGGCACACAGGTCACGCCGAATTTCCTGGCGCAGATCGATGTGGCCGTCTGCCCGATCACCCGCCAGACCCTCACCCACGCCAGCGGCGCCGGCAGCGACGCCTCGGTCGATCGCGTCTGCAACCAGGCCAGCTACGCGGCCGGCAACCTGGCCGTGATGTCGTCGCGCGCCAACGAGGCCAAGGCCGACCTCGGCTGCCGCGACGCGCTGACGGTGGTCAAGCAGCTCGAAACCTCGGGCCTCGACACGCTCGACGGCCTGAACGCGCTGCAGTGGTCGCGCCTGGCCGTGATGATGAGCTTCGCCACGCTGATGAAGCACGATGAAGCCGCTTGCCTGCCGCTGCTGGTGCTGCCACCGAACCGCCTGCGGTTGTTGAACCCGGTGCAGTCGCTGCAGGCCGTGGTGACGCTGGCCTTCACCGAGATGCAGGCGGTGCCGCGGCTGCGCGAGCTGATGGCGCACCTGCCGGCGCCGTCGCGGCACGACTTCCAGGTCTTCGTGTTGACGCTGCAAGCGCGGCGGCTGGCCATCAACATCAAATGGGGCATGAAGACCGATGGCGCCGACCTGCGCCACGCGCTCGAAGACCTGTGGACCGATGCCGCCGTCAACCGCCGCTGGCAACGCTTCGCGTTGCAGCTCGACGAAGCGGCGTGCGAGCGCGCCGTTCGCATGGCGGCGAAGTTGCGGCTCGGCGGGCGCGGCTGGCAGTGGCTGCCGCAGGCCGCGGCCACCGACGGCTGGGCGATGCAGGACAGGGCCCCGTCCAAGCCACCGGTCAAGCGGATCGTGCAGCGCACCTAACATCGAGCGCGTGAACAGCGCGCGGGACTTCGACGTCATCGTCATCGGCGCCGGCATCGCCGGCGCTTCGGTGGCGTACTTCCTGGCGCCGCATGCGCGCGTGGCGATCGTCGAGCGCGAAGCGCAGCCGGGCTATCACAGCACCGGCCGCTCGGCGGCGCTGTTCGCGCCGAGCTACGGACCGCCGCAGGTGCGTGCGCTGACGCGGGCGAGCCGGGCCTTCCTCGATGGCGTGCCGGCGCTGGCACCGCGAGGCGCGATGTTTGTGGCCTGCACCTCCCAACTCGCCACGCTGCACGCGTTGCACGACAGCCTCGTTGCCGAGGGCGCGCTCGGCATCCGGCTGCTGAACACGCAGGCCGCGCAGCAACGCGTGCCGGTGCTGCGCGACGACGCCGTGGCCGCGGCGCTCTACGACGAAGACGCGAACGACATCGACGTGCATGCCCTCCACCAGCACTTCCTGCGCGGCGCCAAGGCGCATCGCAGCGAGTTGTGGTGCGACTTCGACGCAGCGCAGATCGGATTCACGCAGGGTCGTTGGGAGGTGCACGACGGACAGCGCACGCTGCGCGCGCCGCTGCTGGTCAACGCGACAGGCGCTTGGGCCGACGCCGTCGGGGCCCTCGCCGGCGCACGCCCGGTCGGCCTGCAACCCAAGCGCCGCAGCGCCTTTCTCTTCGCGCCGCCGGCCGGCCTGGACACACGCGCCTGGCCCGAGGTCGGGGGCATCGACGAAGACTTCTACTTCATGCCGCAAGGCGGCCTGCTGCTCGGCTCGCCGGCCAACGCCGACCCGGTGGCGCCTCACGACGTGGTGGCCGAAGAACTCGACATCGCCACCGGCATCGCGCGCATCGAAGCCGCGACGACGCTCGCCATCCGCCGCCCGCTGCGCATCTGGGCGGGCCTGCGCAGTTTCGTGCCCGACGGCGCGCTCGTCGGCGGCTTCGACGAAACGCTGCCGGGCTTCTTCTGGTGCTGCGGCCAGGGCGGCTACGGCATCCAGACCAGCGCGGCGATGGGCGCGGCGTGCGCGGCGCGCATCTTCGGGCGGGCGATGCCGCAGCACATCACCGATGAAGGACTTGGCTTCGACGACTTGCGCTGCCGGCGTTGATCGATGGCCGGTTCAGCCACGCACGAAATACTGACGCGTGCGCAGCCGGCGCAGCCGCCCCAGCATGTTGCGCGCGCTGTTCCGGGCGGCCTGCGGCCACGACGCGGCGACCCATGTCGACGGCGTGCGCAGCCACTGAAAACCGGCGCGCTCGGCGAGGCCGCGCAGCGTCGCCGGCGTGAAGCCGTTGATGTGGCCGAGCGGGCCGATGGCCAGGTAGTCGCTGAACGATTGCAAGCCGGTGATGCCGGTGGTGTCCGGCGTTTCCAGCACCAGCACCGCGCCGGCTTTCATCATCTGCGCCAGGTCCTCGAGCACGCTGCGCGGGTCGGACAGATGCTCCAGGACCTCGAACATCGTCACCGCATCGAAGCCGTTGTCCTGCGGCCGGTCGCAGCGCAATTCGGCCAGCGAGCTGTAGGGCGTGACGAGGCCGTGCTCGCGCCGATCGGGCGCGAAGTCGACACCCAGCGCGTCGAAGCCGAGGGCGCGGCAGATGGCGACGAACTCGCCGTGGCCGCAGCCGAAGTCGAGCACGCGCGGCGGGCGCTGACCCGTCAGCTCTGCCGTGGCGCGGTGCAGGCGCAATGCGTGCTCGACGAACTCGCGCCCGCGCCACAACTGCTCCGGCCAGGCGTGGTGCGCGGCGACGAATGACTCCATCGCTTCCTGCGTTTCCCAGCGCGCGTACAGGCGCTGCATCCATGCCGCATCGAGCACGCGGCCGTGAAAGGCCTGGCCGCACGCGGTGCAGCGCACATAACGCCAGCGCTCATGGGCGATGAAGGGCAGCGGACTCTCGCCCCAGGCCTGCTCGGCCAGGATGCCGTGCAGGGGCTCGTCGGCAAAGGCGCCGCTGGACAGTTCTTCGAGCGCTGTGGAGCGGCAGCCGATGCACGCCGAGCGGTCGATGAAAACGGCGCGTTCGGACATGCGCCGCAGTATGGGCTCTGGCGGCCTACGCCGCGCCGGGCGGCACGAATGCCTCGTGCTCGCGGTCAAGCATCGACATGACGACCAGCGAGTCGTAGCCGCTCGGCGTGCCCACCGCGCGCACGCTTTCGCGCAAGCGCCCTTCTTCGACGAAGCCCTCGCTGGCATACAGCGCCAGCGCGCGCGTGTTGAGCGACTTGACGTCGAGCCAGAAGCGATGCGCCTTCAGGTCACGGAACGCCATCTGCGCCAGCAGGCGCACGCAGGCCCGGCCGACGCCGCGGCCGTGCACGGCCGGTTGCAGCACGAGGCGCTTCAACTCGACGCTGCGCTGCGGATTGCGGCAACCTTGCAGGATGGCGAAGCCCGCGCGCGGCCATTCGTCCCCGGCCTCGACGATGAAGTGCCGCGAATCGGGGAAGCGGATGGCGCCCTCATGTTGCGTGCGCTCCCACGGCGTGATGAACGGCAGGTTGGCCGCGTCGTGTTCGACCGAGACCACCCAGTCGAGGTCGGACAGCATCGTCGGCCGCAGGCGAACGCGGCTCAAACATCGACCTCCACCGCATCACCGCGCAGCGCCATCAACTCTCTGCGCGCTGCCGCTTCGCCCTTGCCCATCAGCTTGGTCAGCGCGCTCGTCGTCGCTGTCGTGCCGAGCTCGGCAAAGCTCACCTGCAGCAGGCGGCGCGTGTCGGGGTTGAGCGTCGTCTCCCACAACTGCACCGCCGTCATTTCGCCCAGGCCCTTGAAGCGGCCGATGCTCCACGAGCCCTCGCGCGCGCCTTCCTTGCGCAGCTTGTCGAGGATGGCGTCGCGCTCGCCGTCGTCGAGCGCGTAGATCTTCGCCGCCGGTTTCTTGCCACGCGCCGGCGCATCGACGCGGTACAGCGGCGGCTTGGCGACGTGAATGTGGCCGCGCTCGATCAGCTTCGGGAAGTGGCGGAAGAACAGCGTCAGCAAGAGCACCTGGATGTGCGAGCCGTCGATGTCGGCGTCAGCCAGGATGCAGACCTTGCCGTAACGCAGGCCGCTCATGTCGGGCTCGTCGTTCGCACCATGCGGGTCGACGCCGAGTGCGACCGCGATGTCGTGGATCTCGTTGTTGGCGAAGAGGCGATCACGCTCGACCTCCCAGGCGTTCAACACCTTGCCGCGCAACGGCAGCACGGCCTGTGTCTCCTTGTTGCGGCCCATCTTGGCACTGCCGCCGGCCGAGTCGCCTTCAACGAGAAAGACCTCGTTCAATTCGAGATCGCGGCTCTCGCAGTCGGTCAGCTTGCCGGGCAGCACGGCCACGCCGGAGCCACGTCGCTTCTCCACCTTCTGCGACGCGCGCTGCCGCGTCTGCGCCTGGCGGATCACCAGCTCGGCGAGCTTCTTGCCGTGCTCGACGTGCTGGTTCAGCCACAGCTCCAGCGCCGGCCGCGTGTAATTGGCGACGAGCCGCAAGGCATCGCGCGAGTTCAGGCGCTCTTTGGTCTGGCCCTGGAACTGCGGGTCGAGCACCTTCGCCGACAAGACGAAGCTGGCGCGCGAGAACACATCGTCGGGCATCAGCTTGACGCCCTTGGGCAGTAGCGAATGCATGTCGATGAAGCCCTTCACCGCGGCGAACAGGCCGTCCTTCAGCCCCGCCTCGTGCGTGCCGCCGGCCACCGTCGGGATCAGGTTCACATAACTTTCGCGCAAGGTGTTGCCGTCTTCGGTGAAGGCCACGCACCAGGCTGCGCCCTCGCCCTCGGCGTTGTTCTCGGCCTCGCCCTCTTCGGCGTAGTGCTCGCCCTCGAACAACGGAATCAGCGGCTCGGCCGGGAGGCTCTGCATCAGGTAGTCGGCCAAGCCTTGCTTGTACTGCCAGGTCTGCGTCTCCTTCGTTTTCTCGTGCGTCAGCGTGACGATCACGCCCGGCATCAGCACCGCCTTGCTGCGCAGCAGGTGCACCAGCTCGTTCTTCGGCAACTCGCCGCTGTCGAAATACTTCGCATCGGGCCAAACGCGCACGCTCGTGCCTTGCTTGCGATCGCCCGCCTTGGTCTTGTTGACCTCCAGCTTCTCGGTGACGTCGCCGCCCGAGAACGTGATCGTCGCCACCTGGCCCTCGCGGTACACGGTGACGGCGAGCTTCTTTGCCAGCGCGTTGGTCACGCTCACGCCCACGCCATGCAGGCCACCGGAGAAGCTGTAGGCGTTGCTGCCGCCCTTGTCGAACTTGCCGCCGGCATGCAGCCGCGTGTAGACGATCTCGAGCACCGACACGCCCTCTTCCGGATGCACGCCGAATGGAATGCCGCGCCCGTCGTCGTCGACGCTGACCGAGCCGTCGCTGTGCAAGGTCAGCGCAATGCGCTTGCCGAAACCGGCCAGCGCTTCGTCGGCGGCGTTGTCGATGACCTCCTGGATCGTGTGCAGCGGGCTGTCGGTGCGCGTGTACATGCCCGGCCGCTGCTTCACGGGCTCGAGGCCCTTCAACACGCGGATCGAGTCTTCGGCGTACTTGGCGGGTGGCTTGGTGCTGGGCATGGCGGCGGATTCTAGGGACGAGCTGCTCGCGCATGGACAATGCGGCGATGCGCCCGCATCGTTTCGTTGCCTTCTTAATGCTCGCGCTCGCCTGCACGGCGCACGCCCAGGTCATGGACTGCGACGTCGACGGCGCCTCCGTCAGCCCCAACCACGGCGGCACGACGGCCGGCAAGACCGGCCTGATGCGCTGCGTCGATCGGCAAACGCGCGAGCTGCTGCGCGAGGAAGCGTTGCGCGACGGCCGCTTCGTCGGCGTCAAGCGCTGGTACGAAAGAGGCCAGTTGCGGCGCGAGTACAGCGTCAACGACAAGGGCAACCGCGACGGCCGCTCGCGCGAGTGGAATCCGCAGGGCGTGCTGGTGCGCGAGAGCAACGAAACCAACGCCACCACCGTCGGCCTGCAGCGTGAGTGGTTCGACAACGGCAAACCCAAAACGATCGCGCATTGGGGCGATGACACAGGTGAACGACGCAACGAAGCCGCCTCGCGCCTCGTCTTCAACCGCGACGGCCAGCTCACCGACCTGCGCTGCGGCCGCGAGCCGCGCGTGGACGACGAGGCCCGGCTGTGCGGCCACCAAGGCAAGCCGCAACTCACCGAGCTGTTCAGCGAACGCGGCCAGCTCGCCTCGCGTGTCACCCACGAGCGCGGCCAACTGCTGCGCATGGAAAGCTACTGGGACGACGGCAAGCTTCGCTCGAGCGAAGAGACGAGCAGCGAGCGCCGCGTCGTGCGCCAGTTCGCGCGCGACGGCACGCTGCGCAAACAGAGCGAACGCCGCAACGGCCAGCGCGTGCTGGAGCAGGACTACAGCGAACGCGGCACGCTGACCAATGAAAAGCGCTGGTCCACCGCCGGCGCATTGGAGCGCGAAGACGAGTGGTACTTGAACGGCCAGCCCAAGAGCAGCACGACGCATGACGGCGCCGGCCGCATCGAGCGCAGCTTCCACGACAACGGCCGCCCGTCGTTTGAAGGCCGCTATGTCGCGCAAGACCGCGGCCGTCCTGTGCCGACCGGCGCGCACAAGGGCTTCGACGACAGCGGCCGACTGCGCAGCGAAACGATCTACGACGACAAGGGCCGCGTCAGCCGCGAGCGCAGTTGGGACGAGAGCGGCCGCCTGCAGCGCGACGACGAAGTCTTCGAAGACGGCTCGCGAAAAGCCTTTGGCACGCGGCCCTGAACCGAGCCGCTACAGTGCCGATATGACCGCAACGCCGTCCGCGCCTGCCCGCCTGTCGATGACGCAAGTCCTCATCTGCGGCGCAGCGATCGTCACGCTGTCGATGGGCATCCGCCACGGTTTCGGTCTGTGGTTGCAGCCGATCACGATGGAGCGCGGCTGGACGCGCGAGAACTTCGCCTTTGCGATGGCCATCCAGAACATCACCTGGGGCGTCGCCGGTCTCTTCGCCGGCATGGTGGCCGACCGCTTCGGCGCCTACCGCGTGCTGCTCGCCGGCGGTTTGATCTACGCCCTCGGCCTGCTGCTGATGGCGATGGCGCCGACGCCGATCGCCTTCACTGCCACGGCCGGCGTGCTGCTCGGCATCGCGCAGGCCTGCACGACGTATGCGGTGGTCTACGGCGTGATCGGTCGCAACGTCGATCCGGCCAAGCGCTCGTGGGCGATGGGCGTGACGGCGGCGGCAGGCTCGTTCGGCCAGTTCCTGATGGTGCCGGTGGAAAACGGCCTGATCGGCAGCGTCGGCTGGCAAGGCGCGCTGTTCGCCTTGGCCGCGTTCGCGCTGCTGATCCTGCCGCTGGCCACGGGCCTGCGCGAGCGCGGGTTGGAAGGCGGCCTCGCGCGGCCGCAGCAGAGCATCGGCGCGGCACTGCGCGAGGCCTTCGCGTACCCGAGTTTCCAGCTGCTGATGGCGGGCTACTTCGTCTGCGGTTTTCAAGTGGTGTTCATCGGCGTGCACATGCCGAGCTACCTGAAGGACAACGGCCTGACCCCCGACGTGGCGACGACGGCGCTGGCGCTGATCGGCCTGTTCAACGTCATCGGCACCTATGCCACCGGCTCGCTCGGCCAGCACTTTCCCAAGCGCTATCTGCTCTCGGGCATCTACATCCTGCGCTCGGTGGCGATCGTCGTCTTCCTGGCAGCGCCGCTGACGCCGTGGAGCGTGTACGTCTTCTCCGCGGTGATTGGCGTGCTGTGGTTGTCCACCGTGCCGCCGACCAATGCGCTGGTGGCGCAGATTTTCGGCGTGCAGTACATGTCGATGCTGGCCGGCTTCGTCTTCCTGTCGCACCAGGTCGGCTCCTTCCTCGGCGCCTGGCTCGGCGGCAAGTTGTACGACGCGACCGGCGACTACGACGTCGTCTGGTGGATCGCGGTGGCGCTCGGTGTCTTCGCGGCCATCATCAATCTGCCGGTGCGCGAGACAGCGATCGTGCGGCCCGTTGCGCCTTCGGGAGCTGCCGCGTGAAGACGATGCCGGCAGCGCGGTTGACGTGGCTCGCCGCAGCCGCCGTTGCGCTCGTGCTCGTCTTCTTGTCGTACTTGCAGCCCGACTTGGTGGTGCAGCTCGCGACGCAACTGTGGAACTGTTTCTAGGCCGTGCACACCGGGCTCGATGTCTCGCCGTGGGTGCAGCGCTGGACGCCGCTGATCAAGCCAGGAGGCAGCGTGCTCGACGTGGCTTGCGGCAGCGGACGGCATCTGCGCTGGCTGCACGCGCAGGGCTTCGCGGTGACGGGTGTCGATCGCGATGCGTCGGCGCTGGCGCCGCTCGAAGCACTCGGCCGCGTCATCGTCGCCGACATCGAAAGCGGCCCCTGGCCTTTGACGGGCGAGACCTTTGATGCCGTCGTCGTCACAAACTACCTCTGGCGGCCGTTGTTGCCGACGATCGTCGCCAGCGTCGCTGTCGGTGGCGTGTTGATCTACGAGACCTTCGCCGCCGGCAACGAGGCCTTCGGCAAACCGTCGAACCCGAACTTCCTGCTGCACGCCGGCGAACTGCTCTGGGCCTGCGCTGCGTTGCAGGTGGTGGCCTACGAAGACGGCGTGCTCAGCACCCCGCCGCGGCGCGTGCAGCGCATCGCCGCACGCCGCCAGGCGGCCACTGCCGCGCCGCTAGAATCTGCGCCATGAATCCGATCACCGGCAGCCTCGTCGCCCTCGTCACACCGATGCACGACGACGGCAAGGTCGACCACGAGGCGCTGCGTCGCCTGGTCGATTGGCACATCGCCGAAGGCACGTCGTGCATCGTCGCCGTCGGCACGACCGGCGAGTCGCCCACGCTCACCGTGCCCGAACATGTCGAAGTCATCCGCGTCTGCGTCGAGCATGCCAAGGGCCGCATCCCGATCATGGCCGGCGCCGGCGGCAACTCCACCGCCGAAGCGCTGGAGCTGACGCGCTTCGCCAAAGAGGTCGGCGCCGGTTGCACGCTGCAAGTCGTGCCGTACTACAACAAGCCGACGCAGGAAGGTTTGTACCGCCACTTCAAGACGATCGCCGAAGGCGTCGATCTGCCGGTGGTGCTGTACAACGTGCCCGGCCGCACGGTGGCCGATCTGCAGCACGAGACGGTGATGCGCCTCGTGCAAGTGCCGGGCATCGTCGGCATCAAGGAAGCCACCGGCAACCTCGACCGCGCGGCGTGGTTGATCAAGCAGGCGCCGAAGGGCTTCGCCATCTACTCCGGCGACGATCAGACGGCCATCGCGCTGATGCTGCTCGGCGGCCACGGCAACATCAGCGTCACCGCCAACGTCGCGCCGCGCGCGATGGCCGATCTGTGCGCCGCAGCGATGGCCGGCGACGGCAAACGTGCCGCGACCATCCACATGAAGTTGCTGGCGCTGCACCGGCAACTCTTCATCGAAGCCAATCCGATCCCCGTCAAGTGGGCTTTGCATCGCATGGGCAAACTCGGCGCCGCGCTGCGCCTGCCCCTCGTGCCGCTGTCCAACGCGCAGCATGCGCCGCTCGAGTCCGCGCTGCGCGAAGCCGGCGCGTTGTAGTCCCACCTCCATCTCGCATCCTCCGCTCGCTGCGGCTCGGTTCTCACATGCAAGTTCTTCACAAGCTCTCTCCTGTCTGCACGCTGCTCGCGCTTGTGCTCGGCGTGTCCGCGTGCTCGACCGTCGACAACTTCCTGCAAGGCGACAAGGTCGACTACAAGAGCCAGTCGGTCAAGACCGCGCCGCTCGAAGTGCCGCCCGATCTGACGCAGCTGCAACGCGACGGCCGCTACGCACCGGCCAGCGGCAGCGTCAGCGCCAGCACCTACCAGGCTGGCGGCGCGACGACACTGAATCCCGCGGCGCCGACCGGCGTTGCTGCTGTCGCTCCCGCCGCGATCGGCGAGATGCGCGTCATGCGCGAAGGCAACCAACGCTGGCTCGTCGTGCCGATGCCGGCGGAGCAGTTGTGGCCGCAACTGCGCGAGTTCTGGACCGAGCGCGGCTTCTCCCTCGTCACCGAAAACGCGCAAACCGGCGTGATGGAAACCGACTGGGCCGAGAACCGCGCCAAGATCCCGCAGGACATCGTCCGCCGCACCGTGGGCCGCGTGCTCGACGGCCTGTACGACACCGGCGAGCGCGACCGCTTCCGCACCCGCGTCGAGCGCAGCGGCACCGGCAGCGAGGTCTACATCAGCCACCGCGGCATGGTCGAGGAGTTCATCGGCGATCGCAACCGCGACGGCACGACGGCCTGGGGGCCGCGGCCGAGCGACCCCGGCCTCGAAGCCGAGTTCCTGACGCGGCTGATGGTCAAGCTCGGCAGCAAGGAAACGGCGGCGCGCGAGGTGCTGGCCAAGGCCGCCTCCGCGCCCTCGTCCGCCTCGCCGCCACGCGCCCGCGCCGTCAGCGGCCAGCCGGCGTTGCAGGTCGATGAAGGTTTCGATCGCGCCTGGCGACGCGTCGGCTTGGCGTTGGACCGCAGCGGCTTCACCGTCGAAGACCGCGACCGCGCCGGCGGCCTGTACTTCGTGCGCTATGTCGATCCGAAGACCGCTGCCACCAATGCCGAGCCGGGCTTCTTCAGCAAGCTGTTCAGCTTCGGCAAGTCGGATGCCGCAGCGACGCCCGTGCGTTACCGCATCGCCGTCAAAGGTGAAGGCGACACGACCAACGTCACGGTGCAGAACTCGCAAGGAGCGCCCGAGGCCAGCGACGTCGGACAGCGCATCGTCGCTTTGCTCGTCGATGACCTGAGATAGCCGCGCGGCCACCGCGTGCTGCGCTTCACCAGCCTGGCCAGCGGCAGCAGCGGCAACGCCACGCTGGTCGAAGCGCAATACAGCGCACATGAGCGGCCGACACGCCTGCTCGTCGATTGCGGTTTGCCGCTGCGGCGTCTGACCGCCGCGCTGGCCGAGCGTGGCTGCACGCCCGCCGATCTCGACGCCGTCTTCGTCACCCACGAGCACAGCGACCACCTCGGCGGTGTGCTGACGCTGCAGCGCCGCCACGGCACGCCGGTGTGGGCGAGCCACGGCACCTGGGCGGCTGCACTGGTGCGCGCGGGCGACAGCGCCGTGGCCGCCCACGTCGCAGCGCATGGCCAGCGCATCACGATCGGCGCGCTCGAGCTGCTGCCGTTTGCGGTGCCGCACGATGCCGCCGAGCCGCTGCAACTGGTCTGCCGCGCCGGCGATGCGCGGCTGGGCATCGTCACCGACCTGGGTGAACCGAACACGGCCGTGGCGCAGGCGCTGCAAGGCTGCGACGCGCTGCTTCTCGAATGCAACCACGACCGCACGATGCTCGACCAGGGCCGCTACCCGGTGTGGCTGAAGCGGCGCATCGGCGGCGCGCGCGGCCACCTGGCCAACGATCAATCCGCGGCGCTGCTCGACGCCTGCCGGCACGCGGATCTGCGGCATGTCGTGGCCGCTCACCTGAGCCGGCACAACAACGAGCCGGCGCGGGCGCTGGCCGCGTTGCAAGGCGCGCTGGGCGACGGCCTCTTTGCGACTTGCAGGGCCACGCTGCAAGTCGCCGACGCGGCCAACGGCTGCGGCTGGGTCGTCGTCGCGTAGCCGGCGAAGAAAAAGCCGCCCGAAGGCGGCAGGAAAAGACAAAGCCGCCCGAAGGCGGCTTGTCTCAACAACGAATCGGCGATCCGATTATTTCTTGACCGCGTCGGCCGCCTTGGCAGCAGCGTCCTTGGCAGCATCGACGGCCTTGCCCGCGGCATCCTTGGCAGCGGTGGCAGCAGCATCAGCAGCGGCCGAAGCGGCGCCGCCGACAGCGGTGGTTGCGGCAGCGGCGGCCGAAGCGGCTTCGGTCACGGCGGCGGAAGCCGCAGCAGCCACCGGTGCGACGATCGCCGGCGCGGCCGGGGCAGCAGCCGGCGCGGCCATTTCTTCCTTCTTGCCGCAAGCGGCCAAAGCAACGGCGGCCATCAAAGAGGCCAGGACGAGCGACTTGTTCATGAGCAGTTTTCCTTGGGTGAGTCGAACGATTACCGACCATCGGGTACCGACGATCGGCAGGGTCGGGATCCGGCTGAAACCCGTATCCGTCAAGGCAGGCGGATCACCTCATGGAGGTGCACTTCCGACCGTACCTAGCCTTTGATTGTAGTGCGCGTGCGGGCATTCCCTAGAGGCCGAGCGTGTTGGCGCCGAAACCGGGCTCCGATCGTTGCAGCAATACGTCAACGACCTCGCGCCAATCGGCCACCTCCTTGTCGCTGCCCAATGCATGCCCACGCCAGCGCAGTCGGTCGGCGAGCATCAGGCTCGACGGCCCGGCCAGCAGCAGCGTCGGCACCTGCGACGGCTCGACCGCGGTGGTGAACGCTTCGACCACATGCGCGAAGGTGCCGCGCCACGTCGTGAAGCGTGAGAACAGTCGAGGAATCGTTTCGAATCGTGTGCCGACCATGACGAGGCGGCGCTGCGGCAGCCGCGCCCACACGCCGAGCGTGTCGAGGATTTCGGCATCGTCGAGCGGCCAGATGTCGAAGTCGGTGTCGACGAGGCACAGCTCGCGTTCGCGCTGGTGATAGGCCTGCGCCAAGCTGCGTCGCACCGCATGCGTGAACTCGCTGCGGCCGTCGATCAACGCGCCACGGTCGGCGCCTTGTGTTGCGTCATGCATGGTGATCGTCTCCTTTGGCTGTGTGCAACCAGCCTGCGGACATCCATTCTGCGATCAAGCCGCGCGTGCCGGCGCCGAAGGCCCGCACCTCGGGGGCCGTCAACGCGCGTGCGTCGGCCAGACGTTGCATCAGCGTGGCATCGCGGCCGGCGGCGCGAAACGACTCGCCGTTGATGAAGATCTGCTGCTCGTCGTAGGCCATGCGCGTGCGTCGGTCGAGCACGAGGCCGGCTCCGGCGCGAAGGGCCACGCTGCGATCGGCATCGAACCAGACCTGCGGCTTGGGCTCGGTGAGCCATTCGCCGAGCGCGCGATCAACGGCACCCGGCTCGGCGATCGCACGCGCCAGCGCGTGCTGCGCGAAGTGGCGCAGCGCGGCGGGCACCGCGCCGGGCCGCGCTGTGGCGGCTTGTGCAGCGTCGCGGTAGCGCGCAGAAGGGCCGTCGCCGCCGTTGTCGGCCAGGCGTTCGAGCAGCACGCGCGCCAGTTCGGCTTGCGTCGGTGCACGAAAGCCGATCGATGCCGTCATGCAATCGGCGCCGACGGCTGTGCCCTCGTGCGCCCAGCCCGGCGGCAGGTAGAGCATGTCGCCGGGGTCGAGCAGGTGCGACTCGGTGGGCTCGAAGCGCCGCAACATCTTCAGCGGCACGTCGTTGCGCAGCAGCGGCCGCGCGCAGCGGCCGTAACGCCAGCGCCGCCGTCCCGAGATCTGCAGCAGGAACACGTCGTACGAGTCGATGTGCGGCCCGACGCCGCCGCCGTCGCCGGCGTACGAGAGCATCAGGTCATCGAGCCGCGCAGCGGGCACGAAGCAAAAGCGCGACAGCAGCGCGTGCGCGGCATCGACGTGCAGGTCGAGCCCCTGCACGAGCAGCGTCCAGTTCGGCTTCGACAACGGCGGCAGCGCGCGCCGCGGCAGCGGCCCTGGCCGCATCGACCACTGCCGGCCGTCGCGCACGACCAGGCGCGACTCGACGTCATCGCGCGTGGCCAGCGCGAACAGTTCGGCGCGTGAAACCGGCGGCTCGATCGCTGGCGCCGCCTGCCGCACCAGCAGCGGTGTCTTGTGCCAATGCCCGCGCATGAAGCGCGCCGGCGTGAGGCCACCGAGCAGAGATAGCGGTTGTTCGACGTCGATCATCGGCAGGATTCTCGCCCTGTAATATCGTTGCATCATGATGACGATTCACAAGCCCTGCGTCGTGGCGCTGACGTGGAAGCTCTCCGACGCGCAAGGCGCGGACATCGACGAGCTGACCGAGCCGGTCGAGTTTTTCTACGGCGGCGACGACCTGCTGACCAAGGTCTAGCAGGCCCCCGACGGCCAGGGCACCGG
>CADEEN010000049.1 GCA_902826345.1 uncultured Burkholderiales bacterium
TCACGCTCGAGGTGCCCGCGTTGACCAAGGACAACGCCACTTGACGGACACGCTGTTGCGTCTGTGCGCGCTGCTGTTGGCTGCGTTGCTGGCTGCCTGCGGCACGCCCGCCCCGCTGCCCAAGCCACCGCCCGGCGCGGCGCTGGCAGCACGCGACGGCGGGGCGCTCGCCACCGTCGAAGCTCAGATCCGTGCTGCACAGGGCGAAACGGTCTCGGGTTTTCGCCTGCTGCGAACGAATCGCGAGGCGTTGGCGTGGCGCCTGGCGCTGATCGATTCGGCAAGCCTTTCGCTCGACATGCAGTACTACGTGTGGTTCGGCGACAAGGTCGGGCAGCTGATGATGGCGCGTGTGATCGCGGCGGCCGACCGTGGCGTGCGGGTGCGACTGCTGTTCGACGACCTGAGCACGCTGCTGCACGACATGTCGCACGTCGAGCTGCGAGACGCCGCGCTGGCGCGCATCGGACGCCATCGCAACATCGAAATACGTGTCTTCAACGCCTGGCGCCATCGAGGCCTGGCCGGCCGCCTCTTTGAAGGTGCAGCCGATTTTCAGCGGCTGAATCGGCGCATGCACAACAAGCAGATGGTGGCCGACAACCGCGCCGCCATCATCGGCGGGCGCAACATTGGCGACGAGTACTTCGGCCTCAACCCGGAGTTCAACTTTCTCGATCTCGACGTGCTCGGTGTCGGGCCGGTCGCGCGCGAGGCCAGCGGCGTGTTCGACCGCTACTGGAACAGCGACTGGGTGCGACGCCTGCCGCGCCAGGCGGGCAGCGATGGCGCCGCCGGACCGTCGGCCGCAGATGCCGAGGCGCTGGCGGCGCTGCAAGGCGACGCACGGTCACGGCTGGCTTTGGCCGGCCAGCTCACGTGGCAGGCCGATATCGAGGCCCTCGCAGCCTCGCTGCACGTCGGCCGCAGCCAGGTCCACACCGACTCGCCGGCGAACGCGCAGGGACGCCACAACCACATGCCCGAGGCGTTTCGCGCGCTGCTGCTGTCGGCGCAGCGCGAGGTGCTGATCACCAACGCCTACGTCATCCCGGATGCGGCCCTGATCGACGACCTGCGCGCACTGGCTGCGCGCGGCGTCACCGTGCGCCTGCTGACCAATTCACTGGCTTCACACGACGTGCCGGCCGTCAACAGCCACTACGAGTCGTGGCGCCGGCCCTTGCTGGATGCCGGCGTCGCCCTGCATGAGCTGCGCCCCGACGCGGCGCTGGCGCACGAGGTGGTGCACGCGCCACCGGTGCAAGGGCGCTTCATCGGCCTGCACACCAAGGCGATGGTGATCGACCGCCGCCACAGCTTCATCGGCTCGATGAATCTCGACCCGCGCTCCGAAGTGCTCAACGCCGAAATGGGTGTGCTGATCGACAGCCCCGCGCTCGCCGTTGCGCTCGCGGCGGTGATGGAGCGTGACATGCAGGCGGCGAACAGCTGGCGGGTGGAGCGCGATGGCGGGCAAGGTCTGGTCTGGCGCAGCGATGCCGGCGTGCTGTCTGTGCAGCCGGCGCGCAACGCCTGGCAACGCGCAGAGAACCTGTTCTTCAAGCTCTTTCCTCCCAGCCTGTATTGAGGTCGTGATGCGGCAATGGCTTTGGGTGTGGTCTGCGCTGTCGGTGTTGACAGGCTGTGCCGGCTTCGTGCCGCAACCCGGGCCGCCGCCGGAAGCGCCGGGCAATTACGGCGCACTGACCACGCCGATCACCGCCGTCGGCGACACGCAGGAGCACGAGTCCACCGGCTACCCGCTGCACGACAACGACAGCGCGATCGATGCCTTTGTCGAGGTGGCGCAGCGCCCGCCCGAGCAGCCGCTGTTCGGCCGCCGCATCCTGCAATGGGCGTTGAAGAGCCACCCTGGCGAGCCGTTCCTCCATCTCGGCGATGTGATGGACTTGTCGTGCCGCTCCGAGGCCGACCGCATGGCGCGCATCTTTGGCGAGGGCGGGCACGCCGGCGCCGTGCTGCCGGGCAACCACGACGGGCTGATGTTCGGCATCTACAGCTACCGCCTGCTCGACGCCGTGCTCGACCCCGGCGCGCAGCGCTGGCGCCGTGCCTGCCGCCGCGGTGCTGCGCCGCAAGACACACAGCACAAGAGCGACGACGAGGCCTTGAGCAAGCGCGATTTCATCGGCCACTACCTCGCCGGCCATGCCGCCAACCAACTCACCGCCTCCGGGTTGACTGCGCCGCCGCCTCGCGGCGACCTTCGTGTGTCCTGGCGCAACCCCGACCCCCGCGCGTTTCTCTCCGCCATCGAGGCCAATCTGCTCGACGGCCGGCGCTATGCCGATTCCTTCATCGCGCAGCGCCTGCTGCTGCCGCGTGCGCCCGGTGCGCAGCGCGAGGTGATCCTGATCGGGCTGGACACCAACCAGGCCGGCGTGCTGGTCAGCACCTGGGACACGGTGATGGGCCGCAGCCCGGGCAGCGTCGGCCATGTGCATCCGAACCAGGTGAGCGCGGTGACGCCGTGGGTCATGGAGGCGGCGCGCAACGGCGCCATCGTGGTCTTCGCCGGCCACCACAACTGGGGATCGCTCGGCCTGCCGACGCGGATTCTGCTGCGCAACCTGATGTCCAACTTGCGCCACCCGATGGTTTATCTGTCTGCACACACGCACCGCGGCTTCTGGGCGCTGCACACGGTGCTTGACCGGCGGCCTTTGCTCGAACTCAACGTCAGCTCGCTGTCGGACTGGCCGATCGCCTACCGGCGCATCAGCTTCGACTACGACGAGCAGGCGCAGCGCCTGCGCGTGCGCGGGGAGCTGATGCCGCGAGGCGCCGAAGCAGCGCGAAGCGACGCCGAATTGCTGGCGGCCTGGGAGGCGCAGGCGTGCTCTCAGCTCGGTGTTGATCCCGGCGCGCTGCGCCAGGCCGATCGCGAGATCGTGATGCGGCAGCGCGCGTCGCGCGGCAGCCTCGTGCAGTGGGCGCTCGAGGCCCTCGAGCCGGCCTGCGAGTCCTGCCAGGAGCCGCTTTTCGACCACGCGCAGTCTTATCTCGACGCCATGCTCGATGCCCTGACGCAACTGCCATCGCACCTCGGCCAGCGCGCGCACCAGCTCTACAGCATCGCCCTGCCAGCCTGGTGCGGCGACACCGACTTCATCGGCTGCGCCAAGTCATTGCAGGCCACGCGTGCTGAGGGCTTTTCGGCGAACGTGGCGCTGTTCCGGCGCAAGGCGACGCTGGTCGATCTGCTGTCGGGGCACCTCGACCGATTGGATTCGCCGCAGGCTGCGGCCTACATGACCTGCCGCGCAGTGCAGGCGGCGAAGATAGACTTCGACGCCACCGACGACGCGCGCAACAGCCAGCGCAGTGAGGCCAACCGGCGGCTGGAGCAGTACTTCCGCATCGAGGCCAGCGTGGGCATGGAGTGATGCCGCTTTGCGTTCAGTTGCAAAGAACTCCGTTCGGGCTGAGCCTGTCGAAGCCCCGACGCAGCGCTTCGACAAGCTCAGCGCGAACGTGAGTTTGGCGTTCTGCGAATCCGATTTTTTGAGCGCAACGCCGTATGAGAGGACATTCATGAAAAAACTTCGCCTGATTTCAGGGCTGCTGTTCGCTGCGCTCCTTGCCGCGACCCCCGCGGCAAGCGCTGCCGACATCAAAACCCAGCCCGTTCAGTTCGCCAAGGGCAGCTCGTCGACCACGCTGAAGGGCCGCATCAAGGGTGACGAGAGCGCCGACTACACGCTGCGCGCACGCGCCGGCCAAACGATGAGCGTCAAGCTGGCCACCCGGCACAGCGCCAACCATTTCAACGTGCTGCCGCCCGGCGCCGAGACGGCGCTGTTCATCGGCAGCACCGACGGCAAGACGTGGAACGGCACGCTGCCCAGCGACGGCGAGTACCGCGTGCGCGTCTATTTGATGCGCAGCGCCGCGCGGCGCAACGAGGCTGCGAACTACACGCTCACCGTCGGCGTCACGGGCGGCGCCGCGGCCGCTTCGTCAGCACCGGCTGCGCCCGTCGGCGACGCCAAGGTGGCGGGCACGCCGTACCACGCCACGGGCAAGCTGCCCTGCTCGATGGGTGCTGCGCCGCGCGGCTCGGCGCAGTGCGACTTCGGCGTCATCCGCGCCAAGCCAGGGCAGGCCGAGTTGCACCTGACGCCGCCGGGCGGTTTCAAGCGCGTGCTGAGGTTCGGCGGCGACAACGTCACGGCCGCAGACGGCGCGACGTTGAAGGCCGGCAAGACTGGGGACCTGTGGTCGGTGGACGTCAACGACCACGAGCACTACCAGATTCCCGCCGCTGTGATCAGTGGTGGGTGAGGGCCGTGTTGGAAGTTCTGGGCAAACTGCTGGTGCAGCAGCCGCTGCACATCCTGGTCGTCGCGCTTGCGTTCTTCGGGCTGTGGGTGCTGCGCAAACGCCACCATCGCGCGCTGCTTGTCCCCGCCGTCGCCTGGCTGACCTACGCCGCGTGGGAGTGGCTGGTGCTCGTGCGCACACCGCAGGCCGATATTCGGGTCGATCTGCTGCTCATCTGGCCGCTGCTGGCGATCACAACGCTGTGGCCACTGGTCCGGGCGTTCATTCCTGGGCGCAGCCGCACCAGCCCGCGCGATGCGTAGCGCTGCCAGCGCCTTGGCGCCCTGGGTCTTGTCGGCCGCGCTGAGCGCTTGCGCGACAGGCTCGCCGGCGGATCGCGCGGCAATGACGCTGGCCGGCACGCAGTGGGAGCTGGTCGCCATCCAGTCGATGGACGATGCGCAGGGCACAACGCGCATCGCCGCGCCGGAGCGAATCAGCGTCCGCTTTGCAGCCGACGGCCGCGCCGCATTTCGGCTCGACTGCAACCGCGGCACGGCCACCTGGCAGGCCGAGCCCGCGCCCGATTCGTTATCCGGCACGTTGCAGTTCGGTCCTGTGGCTGCCACGCGCGCGTTTTGCCCGCCGCCGTCGCACGAGCAGCGCGTGGTCCGTGACTTGCCTTATGTCCGGTCCTATCTGTTCAAGGACGGCAAGCTGTTCATGTCGCTGATGGCCGATGGCGGTATCTACGAGTGGCGGCGCGCTGCATGACAAACCGGCGCCCGCTGTGTCTGCTGGCCGCATGGGCCTGCGCGCTGTGCAGCGCTTGCGCGCTCGGCGGGCAGGCTGCGGCCGATGCGGCGCCCGTGGTGGCGCCGATGCGCGCGATCACGGTCGACGGCGTGCGTGACGGACGCGCCGATTTCCTGGCGCTGTTGCAGCACGAGCAACGCGCGCCGACCGATCCCGGCGCGCGTTTCCGGGCGCTGCAGGCGCGCTTTGCGGCGCGCGCTGCCTCGACCGTGGTGCTGGTCGTGCCGGGGCTGCTCGGCGACTGCGTCAGCGCGCAAGCCGTGCCCTTCGGCGATGGCGTGATGCGCACACCGCAGCGCAGTGCGGTCGAGGCCTACGGCAGCTACGACAACCTGGGTCTGAAGAACGTGCGGCTGGTGCCGCTGCCGGGCCGGGCCTCGTCGGTGGCCAACGGCCAGACGCTCGCCACGGCGATCCGCGCCGCGGCCGCCGAACGCGGGGTGCGCCACATTGTCATCGTGAGTTACTCGAAGGGCACGGCCGACGCGTTGCATGCGCTGCATGAGATCGAGCGCACCGGCCCCTGGCCGAACCAGCTGCATGCGCTGGTGTCGGTGGCCGGCATCGTGCGCGGCACGCCACTGGCCGATCGCCACCAGACCTTGTACGACGCGCTGTCGTCGCATGTGGCGCCACTCGACTGCGGTCCGGAGCAGGGCGGCTCGCTGACCAGCCTGACGCAGGCCGAGCGCAATCGATGGCTGGCCGCTCACGCCCCGCCGCGCCGCCTGAACCTGTACTCGATCGTCGCCCATGCCGACCCGTTGCGCATGGCCTGGGCATTGCGCGCGACCTACGACGAGCTGGCCACGATCGATCCGCGCAACGACGGGCAAGTGCTGGCCGACGATGCCCTGTTGCCCGGCAGCACGCTGCTCGCCGAAGCGCTGGCCGACCACTGGTCGCTGGTGCTGCCGTTCGAGCGCCACCCGCAAGCCTGGCTGCGCGCGCTGACAGCACTGCCATATCCTCGCGAGGCTCTGTTCAGGGCCTTGTTGAAGACGGCGCTGGCTGGCGGTTGATGCCGCGCTACTTCTTCGCGCCCGTGGCCTTGTCGCTCGACTCGGTGAGGTCCTTGTAGGCGGCGGCAAATGCATCCCGCGTGCCGGTCCACGCGGTCGCACCGGCCTTCTCCAACTTCTCGAGTTGGGCGGCCGCGGCGGCCTTCTTGGCCTGCACGTCCTTCATGTTCTGCTTGTGGGCTTCGCTGGTTTCGGTGCCAGCTTTCTTCGCCTGGGCCTGCAGTTCTTCCATCTTCTTGTCGGTCGCGGCGATCATCTTCTTGCCGGCCGCCACGGCGTCGTTTTTCTTCTCGTGGGTCCAGGACTTGACGTCTTCCCAGGTGCTGTTCTTTTCGCCCGCGGCGTGGCTGGCCGCAAGCACCGTGGCCGAGCCGAGCGCCATCGCGGCGCCGAGAGTGGCTGCAAGGAGTTTTTTGTGCATGAGTGGTTTCTCCAAGAGAGGTTGAGAGGGCGACATCGCTACTTTTTCCGTGAGGCCTGCCAGGCCTCGATCAGCGGCAGGATCGCTTGCCGGCGCGCCAGACTTTGCGCTGGCCACAACTGCTCGCGATCGTAGTACTCGGCGAACGCCGGCGTGCCTTCGGGCAATACCACCCACGGCTGCTTCGATGCGCTGAAGATGTGCACGTCGGGCGGCAGCAGGTCCGGGTTGTCGAGCGTGCCGACGCGCACGAACGCCACCACCGGCCCCGCGCCGGCGTAGTGGCTCCATATCGCGACGCGGCAATTCGGGCAGCGTGCAATCTTCTGGCCGCGGCCGCTGTCAGACGGTGTATCGACCACCTCGGGCGCGACGCCGAGGTTGATCACGCGGTCGGCTTCGATCATCGCGTTGAGCGCAAACGCCGCACCCGATTCGCGCTGGCACCAGCGGCAATGGCAGCAGTGAACGAACAGCGGCTTGGTTTGCAGCCGGTAGCGCACGGCGCGGCAGTCGCAGCCGCCTTCGGCCGGGAAGCTTTGCGTCGGCATCGTTAGGTCTTCGACACACCTGACGACCAGAGCGCCAGCAACAGCGCCACCAGATTGACCGGAAAGAATTGGTACCAGAGTGGAAACTCAGCGCTGATCAGGCCCGCGAAGCCGCCGATCTGGTAGAGGTAGAACAGGGCGCTCAACACGGCCACACCCAACGCGGCGATGACGATGCGTCCGCGCGAACCCCACGCCGCCACACGGCAGCCGAAGTAGATCGCGGCAATCGAAAGCAAGAGATCGATCGCCAGGAACATCGTCACCGGCTTGTCCGGCTCTTCGCCCAGGGCCTGCACCACCGCGCTCGCCGCCAGCGGCGCGATCAGCCACGCCAGAAAGTTGGCCAGCAGCCAGCCGGCGGCGATCATCGCCAGCACTTTGCCCCAGCCGGCCGGCGGCCGGTTCATGTCGGTGACGGGGGCGCCGGGCGGCGCGTAGGGGTTGGTCATCGTGTTCTGTTTGCCTGTTCGATCAGACCGCCAACAAATCGACCTCGAACACCAGCGTCGCATTTGGCGGGATCACGCCGCCGGCGCCACGAGCGCCGTAGCCGAGTTGCGGCGGGATCGTCAGCACGCGCTTGCCGCCGACCTGCATGCCTTGCACGCCTTCGTCCCAGCCGCCGATCACCATGCCGGCGCCAAGGTCGAACTTGAAGGGGTCGTTGCGGTCCTTGCTCGAGTCGAATTTCTTGCCGCGGTTGTTGGCAGCGGCGGGGTCGTAGAGCCAGCCGGTGTAATGCACGGTGACTTCCTTGCCGACCTTCGCGGCAGCGCCGTTGCCGACGGTCACGTCTTCGTATTGCAGGCCGCTGGCGGTGGTGGTGCTGGACATCCTTGGTTTCCTTGTGGTTTGAAAAACGAAGCCGCGATGATGCGACACACTGGGACTGATGTCCGCCGGTGAAGACCTGATCGTGTTGCGCCCCGAGGGCCTGTACTGCCCCGCGGGTGATTTTCACATCGACCCGTGGCGCCCCGTCAGCCGCGCGGTGCTGACGCACGCGCACGCCGACCATGCGCGTGTCGGCCATGGCGCATACCTGGCCACCGCCATCAGCGAAGGCGTGTTGCGCGCGCGGCTCGGTGTGGGCATCACGTTGCAGGGGCTTGCGTATGGCGAAGGCGTCGAGATCAACGGCGTGCGGATCAGCCTGCACCCGGCCGGGCACGTGCTCGGCTCGGCGCAGGTGCGTGTCGAACACGGTGGCCGGGTGTGGGTGGCCTCGGGCGACTACTTCGTCAGTGGCATCGATGGCGACGTCAACACCACCTGCGCGCCATTTGAGCCGGTTTGCTGCGATTGCTTCATCACCGAGAGCACGTTCGGTTTGCCGATCTACCGTTGGCGCGCTCAAGCGCAGGTGCTGGCCGAGATCAACGCCTGGTGGCAGGCCAATGCCGAGGCGGGGCGCGTCAGCCTGCTGCTCGGCTACAGCTTCGGCAAGGCGCAGCGCCTGCTCGCGGGCCTGGATGCCAGCATCGGGCCGATCGTGGCGCATGGCGCGGTGGAGACGCTCAACGCGGCGTACCGCGCCGCGGGTGTGGCGCTGCCGGCCACGCAGCGCATCGACGATGTGCCGCGCGATCAACTCCAGCGCGCGCTGGCGATCGCGCCGCACGCTGTGCAGGGCAGCGCGTGGGCCAAGCGGCTCGGCGACGCCAGCGATGCCTTTGCCAGCGGCTGGATGCAACTGCGCGGCGCCCGGCGGCGGCAGGGCGTCGATCGCGGTTTCGTGTTCAGCGACCACGCCGACTGGCCGGGGTTGCAACGTGCGATCCAGGCCACCGGCGCCGAGCGCGTGATCGTCACGCATGGTTATGAAGCGGTGATGGTGCGCTGGCTCAGCGAGCAGGGATTGCAGGCGCAGAGCTTCGAGACGGCGTATGGCGATGACGCCGCTGAAGCCGCACACGAAGTCCAGACTTCATGAGAGCCTTTGCTGCCCTGTTCGCTGCGCTCGATGCGAGCACCGCCACGAGCC
The DNA here is from genome assembly GCA_902826345.1 of uncultured Burkholderiales bacterium. Classification (GTDB taxonomy): domain Bacteria; phylum Pseudomonadota; class Gammaproteobacteria; order Burkholderiales; family Burkholderiaceae_C; genus CADEEN01. The sequence goes on from CADEEN010000049.1 coordinate 9,085, forward strand.
ACAAGGTCGAGGTCATGCAGCGCTACTTCGCCGACGCGCCTGCGCAAGACGCCGCCTGGGCCGCCTACTTCCTCGCCGGTGGCAAGCCGCGGCAAGCGGTGCCGACGGCGGTGCTGCGGCGCACCGCGTGCGAGCTGGCGGGCATCGACGACTGGCTGTTCGACGCTTGCTACCAGGCCGTCGGCGACCTGGCCGAGACGATTGCGCATGTGCTGCCGGCCGCTGATGCGAATGACGACACGGGCCTCGCGGTCTGGGTGCAGGAGCGTCTGGCGCCGCTGCGCGGCCAACCGCCTGAAGCGCAGGCAGCGGCATTGCGTCAGTGGTGGCATGTGCTCGACACGCCGCAGCGCTTCCTGCTCACGAAGCTCATCGGCGGTGGCTTTCGTGTCGGCGTCAGCAAGCTGCTGGTGCAGCGCGCGCTGGCGCAAGTTGGCGGGCTCGATACCAAGCTCGTGGCGCAACGCATGATGGGCTATACCGACGCGCGCACACCGCCGTCGCCGCAACGCTACGCCGCGCTGATTGCGCCGGCGTCGCAGGAGGCGGCCGTGGACAGCGGGCAGCCGTATCCGTTCTTCCTGGCGCATGCGCTCGACGCCGATGTCGCGTCGCTCGGCCCATGCAGCGAGTGGCTTGTCGAATGGAAGTACGACGGCATCCGCGCGCAGGCGGTGAAGCGCGGTGGCCGCATCTGGTTGTGGTCACGCGGCGAAGAGCTGATCAGCGAAGGTTTCCCCGATGCGCTCGCGCCGTTGGCCTCGTTGCCTGACGGCACCGTGCTCGACGGCGAACTGCTCGTCTGGACGGAAGGCGCCGAACAGCCTGCGCCGTTTGCGCTGCTGCAAAAGCGCCTGAATCGCAAGACGCTCGGCAAGAAGCTGCTGGCCGACGCGCCGGTGCGCTTCGTCGCCTACGACCTGCTCGAAGACGAGGGTGTCGATCTGCGATCCGCGCCGCAGCACGAACGCCGCACGCGGCTCGAAGCGCGCTTGCACGGCGGCGGCATCGCACTGTCGCCGCGCGTGCAGGCCAGCGACTGGCCCGCCTACGCCGCGCTGCGCGCGCAATCGCGCGAGCGTGGCGTCGAAGGCTTCATGTTGAAGCACCGCATGTCAGCCTACGGCAGCGGCCGAACCAAGGCCGACGGCGCCTGGTGGAAGTGGAAGGTCGAGCCGATGACGGCCGACGCCGTGCTGATCTACGCGCAGGCCGGCCACGGCCGCCGCGCCAGCGTCTATACCGACTACACCTTCGCCGTCTGGAGTCGCGCGCCGACGAGCGCCGACGAAGCGCAGGCGGTCGTCGATGCCATTGCGCGCCGCGAGCCGGCGGTGGCGGGTGCGCTGCAACTGGTGCCGTTCGCCAAGGCGTACTCGGGCCTCACCGACGAGGAGTTCAAGCGCATCGATCGCGCCATCCGCGCGACGACGCTTGAAAAGTTCGGCCCGGTGCGCAGCGTCAAGCCGAGCCTCGTCTTCGAGCTCGGCTTCGAAGGCATCCAGAACAGCCCGCGCCACAAGAGCGGCATCGCCGTGCGCTTTCCGCGCATGCTGCGCATCCGCGACGACAAGCCGCTGCACGAGGCCGACACCTTGCAGGTGTTGACGGCGCTGATCGGGCCGCAGTGACGGTGGTCTTGCAAAGCGCGGCGCGGCTTCTATACTAAGCCGAATGGCTAACAAAAGTGCCATCCTCACCGATGTGTTCTACGCGCTGGCCGACCCCACGCGGCGCTCCATCGTCAACCTGCTCGGCCGCGGCCCGGAGTCGGTGTCGGTGCTGGCAGCGCCGTTCGCGATGGCGCTGCCGTCGTTCATGAAGCACCTGGCCGTGCTCGAACGCAGCGGCCTGATCCGCTCGACCAAGGCCGGACGCACACGCACGTGCGAGATGCGGCCGTTGGCGCTGTCGCAGGCCGAGCGCTGGATTGGCGAGCAGCGCGCGCTGTGGCAAGCGCGCAGCGATCGCATGGTCGTCTTTGCCGAATCACTTCACCGAGAGGAGTCGTCCCGTGCCCAACTCAAACAACGACGTCAACGCTGACGTTCACGACCTGATCATCTCGCGTCTCGTGCGCGCGCCGCGGGCCACGCTGTGGCGCGCCTGGACCGACCCCGCTCTGTTGAAGGAGTGGTGGTGCCCGAAGCCGTGGACCACCGAGGTCCGTGCCTTCGATCTGCGCCCCGGCGGCGCCTTTCACACCTTCATGCAAGGCCCCGACGGCGGCACCAGCGACAACCCGGGTTGCTTCGTGGAAGTGGCGCCGCGGCAGCGCATCGTCTTCACGTCGATGCTGCTCGCCGACTGGCGGCCGGCCACGCCGTGGATGCCGTTCACCGCGCACATCTCGATGGCCGACGAGGCAGGCGCCACACGCTACATCGCCACCGTCATGCACCCGGACAAGGCGACGCGCGACCAGCACGAGCAGATGGGTTTCTTCGACGGCTGGGGCACCTGCATCGACCAGCTTGAAGCGCTGGCGCAGCAACTGCGCTGACGCGGTCTATGGACTCGGCGCTCGCGCCGATGTGCGCAACCTCTTGCCCTTGAGCCAACTCGGTTGTCCCGTCGCCGGTGCGCGCCGTTCGCGGTGGCGCTCGATGTCGATGAACAGCTGCGTCACGAACTCGATGAACAAGCGAACGCGCGGAATGCGGCGCACGCTGGCGGGGTAGAGCAGGTTCACCGGCACGACCTCGGTACAGCTCCAATCGGTGAGCGCGGGCTGCAGGGCGCCGTCGGCAAGCAGCCGGCCGCGGCGCGTGTCCCACTCGAGGATGCGCGCCACGCCCAGGCCCGCGATCGGCAGGTCGCGCACCCTGTCGCGGGGCACGTTGTCGACCACGACACTGCCGCGTGCGGCGACCGAAACACGCTCGTCGCCGCGCGCGAACTGCCACAGGTCCATCACCGCACCGCCGATGGCGCGGATGCACAGGCAGTTGTGCTCTTCGAGTTCGCTCGGGTGTTCCGGCATGCCGTGCAACGCCCAATACGACGGCGCGGCGCACACGGCAAAGCTCGTCGCCCCCAGGCGCCGCTGCACCAGATCGCCCACCTGATGCGGCCAGCCCATGACGAGCATCGCGTCCACACCGCGGATTTGCTCTTCGGTCGGCTGCATGAAGTAGCGCATGTCGAGCTGGATGTCAGGGTACAGCGCTGCAAAGCGCGGCAGGGCGGCGGTGAGGCACTCTTGCGCGATCACCGGCTGCACGCCCACGACCACCGTGCCGCGGGCGCTTGAACTTGCGGCGCTGGCCTGCTCGTCGGCATCGGTCAACTGTTCAAGCGCGGGCCGGCAGGCGTCGAGGTAGCGGCTGCCGCCCGCGGTGAGCGCCAGTCCACTGGCGTGGCGCTCGAACAGTTTGAGGCCGAGATCGCGCTCCAGCGTGCCGACGAGTTTGGCCACCGCGGCCACACTCACGCCCAGGCGCCGCGACGCGCCGGAAAAACTCGAGCTCTCGGCCGCGGCAACAAAGTAGTGCAGGGATCGCAGCTTGTCCATGGTGATTGCGGCAGGGGTTCAACCAATGGTTGAAGGGCGTGGCAACGCAACGAGTATGTCGCTTTGTGCTCTGCCTGCCTACAGTGAACCCATCGACGAATCACTTGGGGGTGATGATGAAGACGAGACGCGATTGGATGCTGTGTGCGCTGGCCACCGCTGCTGGCTTGCCGGCTTGGGCCGACGACGCGGCGTGGCCGTCCAAGCCGATCCGCCTGATCGCCGGCGCCCCGGGTTCGATCACCGAGATCCGCGCGCGCTGGCTCGCCCAGCGGCTGGCGCAAGCCTTGGGGCAGAGCGTGGTGGTCGAGGGCAACTCGAGCGCGGGCGGCAACGTCGGCGCGCAACAGGTGGCGCACAGCGCGGCCGACGGCTACACGTTGCTGATGATTCATCAGGGCACGGCTGCGATCAATCCGCATGTGTATGCCAAGCCCGGCTACGACACACTGCGCGACTTCGCGCCGATCACGCGCTTTGGCCATGGCAACCTGCTGCTCACCGTGCCGAGCGAATCGCCCGCGACCTCGGTCGCGGAGCTGATCCGGTGGGCTAAGTCGAGACCGGGCGCGCTGAACTACGGCTCGCCGGGCATCGGCACGCCGCCGCATGTGGCCGGCGAGATGTTCGTCCGCCTGGCCGGCATCGACGCGGCGCACATCCCGTACAAGGGAGGCGGCGCGCTGATGACGGCTTTGCTCGGCGGTCAACTCACCTGGTCGATGGAAGGATTGACCGCGCAACTGCCGCACGTGAAGTCGGGTCGCCTGCGCCCATTGGCCGTCACCGGGGCGCGCCGGTCGGGCGCGTTGCCCGAGGTGCCGACACTGGCCGAAGCCGGCGTGCCGGGCTATGAGTTCGAAGGATGGACCGGCATTGCAGCGCCGTCCGGCACACCCAGCGCGGTGATCGCTCGGCTGCACGCCGAGATCGTGCGGCTCGTCGACACGACCGAAGCGCGCGACTGGTTCGCCGCCGCCGGCGCCGAGCCTGGGCTGCTGAGCCCCGATGCGTTTTCGCAGTTCATCCGCGACGAACACGACAAACTGGGCAAGGTGATCCGCGCGGCGGGCATCAGGGCCGAGTGAGGGGGCGATGACCGACAACAACGACGATCGCTCGCGGTTGTTGGCCCTGATCGAGGCAAGTTGGACCACGCAGGCGATACGCGCCGCGTGCCTGCTCGATCTGCCGCAGCATCTGGCTGCCGGCCCGCAGCACGTCTCGACGCTGGCGGCCAATACGCACAGCGACGCCGCCGCGCTGCGCCGCCTGTTCCGCACGCTCTCAACGATCGGCGTCTGCCGCGATGACGGCGCCGACCGCTTAGCGCTGACGACCACAGGCGCGCTGCTCTGCGGCGAACATCCGCACTCGCTGCGCGCCTGGGCTTTGCAGGTCGGTGGACCGCAATGGCAGCGCCTGGGCGAACTTGCCGAGTCCGTGCGCAGCGGCCAGAGCTGGCACCAGCGCCACCAGGGCCGCGGCAGCTACGACGCACTCGCCGACGATGCGGACAACGCGGCGCAGTTCCACCGCGCGATGGTCGAGCTGACGCGCCGCGTTGCCGCCGACGTGCTGCATGCCGTCGACTTCAAGGGCGCGCAACGCATCGTCGATGTCGGTGGCGGCAGCGGCGAGTTGCTGGCGGCCGTGCTTGCTGCGCAGCCGGCGGCGCAGGGTGTGCTGTTCGACCAGGACCATGCCATCGCACTGGCGCCGCCGGTATTGCAGCGCGCCGGCGTGGCGGCGCGCTGCGAGTGCGTGGCCGGCAGCTTCTTCGACCGCGTGCCCGCCGCGGGCGACGTCTATCTGCTCAAGAGCGTGCTGCACAACTGGGACGACGAGCGCTGCATCGTGATTCTGCGCCGCTGTCGCGAGGCGATGGCCGCCCGCGCCAGGCTGCTGTTGATCGAGCGGCTCGTGCCCGAGCAGGTGGGCGTCACGGCGAGCGACCGTTCGTTGGCGCGGTCCGATCTGAACATGCTCGTCGGCCCGGGCGGCCGCGAGCGCGAGCAGCGCGAGTTCGCTGCGCTGCTGGAGGCCGCAGGCATGGCCTTGGCCAAGGTGCACGCGACGCGCGGCGCGATGTCGGTGATCGAGGCGCGCTGAGCGCCTGGCCTTCAGGAACGAAGGCGCGCTGCCCAGCGCTCACGCCAGAAGGAAGTGGCGTTGTCGAGCCAGACGCCAGTCGTTTGTGCATCGTTGGCAGGGAGTGCCAAGACTGCGCCAGCGGCATTGAGCGCACGCAGCGGCTGACTCACGTCCAGCGCCGCCGCGCCATTGGTCTTCGACAGTTTCTCGCCGCGCACGTCGCGCAGCAGCGGCGTGTGCAGGTATCGCAGCGCCGGCAGGCCGAGCAGGCGTTGCAGGTGGATCTGGCGAGCGGTGTTGTCGGCCAGGTCTTCGCCGCGCACGATGTCGGTGATGCCTTGTTCGGCGTCGTCGACCACCACCGCCAGCTGATACGCCCACGGTCCATCGGCGCGTTGCAGCACGAAGTCGCCGACGGCGTGCGTCACGTCTTGCTGCTGCGCACCGAGGCGGCGGTCGTGCCAGGTGATGCACATGCCTTCGCCACAACGCAGTCGCCACGCGCGTGCGGGTTTGCCGTTCAAGCTGTTGCGGCAGGTGCCGGGGTAGACCAGCTCAGCACCCTGCAGCGCCGGCTGGCCGAGCGCTGCGAGCTCGCTCTCGATTTCACGTCGTGTGCAGCCGCAGGGGTAAGCGAGGTCGCGCTCGCGCAGCGCATCGAGCGCTGCGGCATACAGCGCGCCGCGCTGCGACTGGTGCACCGGCGTTTCGTCGGGCACCAGCCCCAACGCGTGCAGCTGGCGCACGATCTCGTCGGCCGCGCCGGGCGCCGTGCGCGGCCCGTCGACGCCTTCGATGCGCACCAGCCACCCCCCGCCGTGC
>CADEEN010000050.1 GCA_902826345.1 uncultured Burkholderiales bacterium
GTCGACGATGATGGACTGGCGCGCACCCTTGTCGATGTCCTCGAAGTGGCACTTGGCCCGCATCACCACCTTGCCGCGGCCGGTGCGGTAGCCCTCGCGCACGCCGTTCAGGCCGTAGATGATGCCGGCGGTGGGGAAGTCGGGCGCCTGGATGATCTCCATCAACTCGTCGATCGCGGCCGCCGGGTTGCGCAGCAGGTGGTGGCAGGCGTCGATCACCTCGTTGAGGTTGTGCGGAGGGATGTTGGTGGCCATGCCCACCGCGATGCCGGCCGAGCCGTTCACCAGCAGGTTCGGAAGCCGAGTCGGCAGCACCGTCGGCTCTTTCTCGGAGCCGTCGTAGTTCGGCGCGAAGTCGACCGTTTCCTTCTCCAGATCGGCCAGCATCTCGTGGGCGATCTTGTGCAGCCGGATCTCGGTGTAGCGCATCGCCGCGGCGTTGTCGCCATCGACCGAGCCGAAGTTGCCCTGGCCATCGACCAGCATGTGACGCAGCGAGAAATCCTGCGCCATGCGCACGATGGTGTCGTAGACCGCGGTGTCGCCATGCGGGTGGTACTTGCCGATGACGTCGCCGACGATGCGTGCGCTCTTCTTGTACGGCCGGTTCCAGTCGTTGTTCAACTCGTGCATCGCGAACAGCACGCGCCGATGAACGGGCTTCAGGCCGTCGCGCGCATCGGGCAGTGCGCGTCCGACGATCACGCTCATCGCGTAGTCGAGGTACGACCTGCGCATCTCCTCTTCGAGGCTGATGGGCAGGGTTTCCTTGGCGAAGGAGGTCATGCAGGAGGCGGCAAGAGCGAGTCGCGGGGCCCGCGATTTCGGGCCGGGCGAGGGCCGACGGCGTCAAGATCAAGGCGGGAAAGCGGTAATTCTATTCGGCGCTGCATGTCGCTCTCACGCAACATTGAGGCTTCCGTCCTTGCGTGGCGCGCCCAAAATGCAGTCGTCCGAAGAAGCTCTGGCACAATGATTTGATCGGCGGTGAGCGCTCGTCGAACCGGGTGTTTGCCAGGTTTTCTCGCTTCCGATTTGGACGTCCGCGCCGCCAATAGCGGCTTTCCTCGAGAGGAGATTCAATGAAGAAACTGAACAAGGTGGCGATGCTGTTTGCGTCTGCTGCTCTCGCTGCGCCCATGGCAGCGTTGGCTGCGGCGCACACCGGCGCCGCACCGAAAGTGCCGACCGCCGAAGAGTTGAAGGCGGCCAACGCGGCCGACAACTGGCGCAACGGCGACGGCTCGCTGATCTGGAGAAACGGCACCAACGAACATTGCTGGCGCGATGGATTCTGGACGCCGGCCACGGCGCATCCGTTCTGCGATGGCGCTGCCAAGCCGCCGCCGCCCCCGCCGCCACCCCCGCCGCCCCCGCCGCCGCCCCCGCCGGCAGCACCCCGGCCCCCGCCGCCCCCGCCGCCCCCGCCGGTGGCCGAGAAGGTGACGTTCGCGGCCGACGCCTTCTTCGATACCGGCAAGTCGGTGTTGAAGCCCGAGGCACGGGCGAAACTCGATGACCTGGTCAGCAAGACCTCCGGCATCAATCTCGAAGTCATCATCGCCGTCGGCCACACCGACAGCGACGGCTCCGACGCCTACAACCAGAAGCTGTCGGTGGCCCGCTCCGAAGCCGTCAAGTCGTACCTGACGAGCAAGGGCGTGGAACGCAACCGCGTCTACACCGAAGGCAAGGGCGAGAAGCAGCCTGTGGCCGACAACAAGACCCGTGAAGGCAAGTCGAAGAATCGACGCGTCGAGATCGAAGTCGTCGGTACGCGCACCCGTCGATAAGACGTTGCGGTAGCTCAGCGCTTCGCTGGATCAACAAGCCCCGCCACGGCGGGGCTTGTTTGTTTTGTCTTTAACATCCTTGAATGACCAACGCCGATCCGGCCGAACTCGCCAAGTTCAGCGAGCTGGCCCACCGCTGGTGGGACCCGCACAGCGAGTTCAAGCCGCTGCACCAGATCAACCCGCTGCGCCTGGAGTGGATAGAGCGCGTGGTCGGCGGCTTCGCCGGCAAGTCGGTGCTCGACGTCGGCTGCGGCGGCGGCATCCTGGCCGAGGCGGTGGCGCGGCGCGGCGCGGCCAGCGTGCTCGGCATCGATCTGGCCATCAAGCCGCTGCGCGTGGCGCAGTTGCATGCCATGGAGGCCGGCGTCGACAACGTCGATTACCGCGAGATCGCCGCCGAAGCGCTGGCTGAAGAACAGCCCGGCGCTTTCGACGTCGTGACCTGCATGGAGATGCTCGAACACGTGCCGGTGCCGGCCTCGGTGGTGCGCGCCTGTGCAGCCCTCGTGCGGCCGGGTGGCCATGTCTTTTTCTCGACGATCAACCGCAACGCCAAGGCCTTCCTGTTCGCCATCGTCGGCGCCGAGCATGTGTTGAAGCTGTTGCCGAAGGGCACGCACGAGTACGCCAAGTTCATCCGTCCGAGCGAGTTGTCGCAAGCCTGCCGCGACGCCGGCCTGCCGGTGACGCAAACGCGCGGCATGGAATACAACCCGCTGACCGAGCGCTACTGGTTGAGCGACAACACCAGCGTCAACTATCTTTTCGCCTGTCAGCGCCCGTCGTGACGACGCGCCACGCGCTCGTGCTGTTCGATCTCGACGGCACCCTGATCGACAGTGCGCCCGACCTGGCCGGCGCGGCCAACGCGATGCGCGTGGCGCGCGGCATGCCGGCCTTGCCGGTGTCTGCATTGCGGCCGATGGTGGGCGCCGGCGCGCGTGGCATGGTGCGCCTGGCGTTCGGTGTGCACCCGGGGGAGGCGGACTACGACGCTCTGCGCACGGAGTTCCTCGACCGCTACGAGCGCGCCTCGCTCGTCCACACCGCACTGTTCGAGCACGTGCATCCGGTGCTGGAAAAACTCGATGCGCGGCGCCGGCCGTGGGGCATCGTCACCAACAAGGCCGAGCGCTTCACGCACCGCATCGTCGAAGGACTCGGCCTGAGCCAGCGCGCCGCCGTCGTCGTCTGCGGCGACACCACGCCGCACAGCAAGCCGCACCCGGCGCCGTTGCTCGAAGCGGCGCGGCGAGCCGGCGCCGACGCGGCCGATTGTGTTTACGTCGGTGACGATGCGCGTGACATCGAGGCCGGGCGCGCCGCCGGCATGGCCACGCTCGCCGCGGCCTGGGGCTACCTCGGACAGGGCGAGCCGATCGAAGCCTGGGGCGCCGACGCCGTGCTCGCAGAACCGGCGGCGCTCTTGCATTGGCTGGGCGTGGCCTAAACTACGCCGTATGGGGCCGACCTGGTTTCGACGCGGGTGCGGATCCGACGCAGGGCATGCCGAGCACCAGTTCGCTCGTAAATCCACTGGAAACAAAGTAACTGCGAACGATCAAACGTACGCACTCGCCGCTTAACACCGGTGAGCGTCTCAACGGCAGGCCGATGGGCCGGGTTGAAGGTCGCAAGACCAACGACTGAGACGTCATTCACATCGGCTGGTCTTGCACCGGGTCACTTGGTGCAAGGCGAGATTTAGGTGACTGGCCCCGCGGGTAGCGTGCTGCTGCGCGACCCGAGGAGTGAGACACAAATCAGTCAGCTACGCATGTAGAACTGTCCGGTGATGGCTTGCGGACGGGGGTTCGATTCCCCCCGGCTCCACCATTCAGATTTCCCGAAACCGGGCGCCGCGCTTCAAAACGCCAACGACCTGCGGATGAATTCGATCGTCTGCGGCTGCTGGAAGTAGTTGACGTGATGAACCCGGTCGTTGGCGCCGAAGTCGAGCTTCTGCGCGGGCTTGACGATGTCCGCACCGACGCCGATGCGCGTCATCGATTCGGTGTCGACGACGAAGTCGTTGCCGCCCGAGAACAGCGCATCGGTGCCGGCGTCGGCGATGCGCTGCGCGGGGCCGCGGAAGGCTTCCCAGAAGCGCCAGCCGATCGCCTGCGACTCGAAGTTGCTCGTCACCGCGAAATAGCCCGGCGGCGGCGACGTCCAGCCGAAGGACAGCTTTTCCAGCTCGACGTTGCCCTTGATGAAGTCCACGCCGTCCGGGCCATAGCGCGACATCGCGGCCAGCCCCGGCACCATGGCCACCGCGGTGTCGGCCAGCGGCGCGCGCGCCAGCAGCCCGGTGCCCGAGGCCAGCAGCGCGGCCAGCCCTTCGACCACCTTGAACATCGGCAGCGCCATGCCCGCCAGCCCCGCCACCTGGCTGAGCGCCGAGCTGTAGTTGGCCAGCAGCTTGAGCGCGGTGCGCAAGCGGTACGGTGATGCCAGGCCCGTGCCCATCAACGGCGAGGCGACGAAGACAACGCGCGCGCGGCCGAGCAGCTCGCGCTGGAACGCTTCGAGCCACCAGCGCGTGACCAGGCCGCCGCGGCTGTGGCAAAGCACGTCCACGTGCGCCTGCGTGCCGGCGAAGGCGCGCGCCAGGTCGATCGCGTTGATCCACGGGCCGACCTGCAGCGTCGGGTGTTCGTAGACCAGCACCTGCTGGTAAGCCGAGCCCGCAGCCTGCAGCAACTGCCGGCCGACGAACTGGCCGGCGTCGTTCTTCGCTTCGCGCAACTGGCCCAGGATCGCATCGCCCTTGCTGAAGGTGCCGTGCACGATGAGCAGCACCTTGCCCGCCGCTGCGACCTGACCGACCCGTTGCCCCTTCAGGTCGAACAGGCCGTAGCGCGGATTGAAGCCGTCGTCGAGCTTTTCCAGAAACTCGCTGACCTTGGAGCCCTCGACCGGCCTGAACAGCGTGTGGTTGATCGGCACCGCGTCGAACACACCCGGCGCACCGCGGCGCCACGCGCGCCGCTGCGGGCGCATCGCCGGGCCGGCGTCGAAGCGAAAGTCGAGCAGGTCGTCGCTGCCGCGTACCAGCGTCAGGTAGGCGGCGCCGTCGCTCGAAGCGCCGCCGGACATGCGACGCCGCCGCGCGTCGGACACGCGCGGCGCCGGGCCCGCTTTGCGGCCGACCTCGAAGCCGTCGCTCTCCAAGCCGCGAGTGGCTGCATCGAACAGCGCGACCGCAGGATCGACGGCACTCGGGCTCATTGCACACCTCCGAGCAGCGGCAAGGGGGTGATGCCCAGGTCGCGCGACAGGCGCAGGTCGATCATCGCCTGGTAGTCAGCCGAGCGCACGTTGTGGCGCCCTTCCTCGGCGGCGGCCTGGAAGCTGCCGCGGCAGCTCAGCCAGGTGGCCTCCAGCGGCACCAGGTGGCCGAGGCGGATGTGGCGCTGGATCTCGCGCTGCTGGCCTTTGCCGCATACGCCTTTGGGGTTGTTCAGCGTGCTGCTCGGCCCACTGCCGTCGGCGCCTTCCTTGTCCGGTCCGAGCTGGCCCTGCGGCAACGAACGGAAGTTCTCGTACACCGCTTCGCTGCGCCAGTAGCCGGCGAAGGCGTGACCCGAGAGCAGGAAGAGAACCGGCGACATGCCGACATATTCGACGCAGGCGGCCAGCAGCAGCGCCAGGTCGATGCAGGTGCCGCGCCGTTCGTCGAGCAACTGGCTCGGCGTGCGCAGGCGCTGCGTGCCCTGGCCGTAAGACGGCGGCGGATTGATGTAGCTCAGGCCATGCTGGTTCAGGATGGCGTACCAGATCGCCTGCACCTGCTTGTCGACGCAGCCGTAGCGCGCTTCGTCGTCGGCCGCGCTTTCGTCGACGCTCTGGTAGCCGTCGAATCCGGCCGCGGTGTCGTCGGCCAGCGCACACAGGATCGTGTGCGCCGAATCGACGATGCGCGCCACCGCCGGATCGCGCGGCAGCACGAAGGACGGCAGCCAGCGCCATTCGGCCTGCTCGCCGTCCTGCCACTCGTCCACCGGCGCCAGGCCGACGCGGTGCGTCTCCTCGGTGACGAACTCGCCGCCGCAGGTCACTGCGACGCGCAGGCTGCTCTGGATGCGCTCGCTCTGCGTTCGGATCAGCGAGCTGGTGAGTGGCAGCACGACCTGGTCGGTGAGCACGAGCGACTTGCGGTCCTCGGGCAGGTCGAAGGTCGCGCGGTAGGGGAACGCGGTGTCGCCGGCGTGCAGCTCGATCGTCACCTGGATGTCGCGGATCGGCCCCTCGACGCGCGCACGCTCGATGACCAGCGAGCCGAGCGGGCTCTGGCCGTTGTGCAGCAGCGAGTAGTTGATCAACGGCAGCGGCTTCGCGCGCACCGAGATGCGTTCGCGCGCCGGCACGTCTTCGGCGCGTTTGGCTTCGGGCACGCGCGGCGGGGACTTCGTTGCCTTGACTTCGAGCAGAGAGACGGCCGACCACAGCACGACGCCGGCGCCGCGCAGCATCTCCTGCTGCCTCAGGTTGGCCAGCGAGCGGCAGAAGGACTCGAGCACGCCGTGGCCCTCGGCGAGCTGGCCATACAGCGTGGTGCAGAACAGCACGGCCATGTTGTCGTCGATGACGTCGTGGTAGCCGATCGCCGTCTTCGCCCCCCGCGCGACCATGCGCGCGGCCACGCGCGAGGCCGAGTTGTAGAAGTTGCACATCACCAGATCCGGCTTGCTGGCGGCGCCGCAGGCCGCCTCGGCCAGCACGTCCGCGTCGGCGATGGTCATCGGCTCGTCGAGCTCGGTGGCGCGCATCGCCAGGCCGTCGTGCCTGTCGCGCGATGGGTACTTGCGTTCCAGGCCGAGCAGCGAGATCGCTTGGTGCGTGTCGACGCCCGCCAGGTGCAAGAGGCTGGGTTGGGTGCTCTTGACCCAACGCTCGAACTCCGCGCGCGTCGGGTCACGCAGTCGATCTTTGACCTTCGCCGGCTCGAAGCCCAGCGCTTCGAGCATCAGGTCGCCTTCGAGTCGGGAGTCGTAGAACTGCCCCAGGCGGCCGGGCGTGCACTCCACGGTGGCTGCGCGCTCGAGCCGGATCGACGCGTCGAGCAGCGCCGGCTGCACGCGCAAGTGGCGGATGATCGTCAGCGAGCGCGCACGGCGCGAGCGCGTGATCGCCGACAGCGCGTACTCCCACGGAAAGACCCGGAACTCCCAGCCTTCGTTTTCGAGTGGCGACCACGGCAGGCTGACCTCCACGATCTCGGCGCGCGCGATGCGGTCGAGTTCATCGGCGCTGAGCAAGCCCTGCAGCGGGCCGTCTTCACCCTGCGCCGGATCCTGGCCGTCGACGCGCCAGCGCTCGCGGTTGCGCGCCACGTAGGACCATTGCATTGCCGCGGCCTGGAAAACGGCCGGCTCGGGGCGAATCTCGATCGCCCGCCCCTTGTCGCCGGACAGGCGGATCGCCACCCGCGTGGCGTCCGCCTCGACCCGTCTGTTTCTGCTCGCCATCTGCGCTCCCGTGGCTGGCCTGGATGCTCGCACGCTGCGCTGGCGCGAGCATCCCTAGCTTTGACGGAGAAGGCACTGGCCGGGTCGTGCCGGAAATGACGACCGTCAGGCCGAACGCTGCGTCACAGCCGCTCGCACTGATCCTCCTTGCTGCTGGCCTGGTTGCCGCCGCCGGTCGGCGCCGGGATGTTCTCCTTGCACTGCAGGTTGCCGCCGATGCGGTTGTTGCGCAGCGTCACGCCGCCGAAATTCTTGAACGCCTGCACGTTGCCGCCGACGGTGTTGCCGCTGGCCGCGAGCGGGCCGGTGTTCTCGTCGAACAGGATGTCGCCTTTGATGCGCGCGCGCTCGATCGTGGCGCTGTTGCCCTGGACCAGTTGCACCGAGCCGCCGAAGGTCGAGTGGCCGAGCACCGACACCGCGCGTGCACCTTCGGCCTGCAGATTGCCGTTGATCGACACGCTGCGGGCGACCAGCGAGGCACCGGTGCCGACGACGATGCTGCCGTTGGCGCGGGTGCGGTCGAGCGTGCAGCTCGCGCCGTCGGGCACGAAGATGTTGTCCAGCGCGACCGCGCCGACGCTGCCGGTGCAGCGGAATTCTTCGGCCCATGCCGACGACGTGGCGAGTGCGACGAGCGCGCCGAGCGTGATTGATTTCAGTTTCATGACGATGACTCCTGGTGATGAAGGTGAAGGCCTGCTGCGATGAGATGGCAGCACGCCCGAACTCACAGAGCCGTCGTCGGCCGCGGCTGATACGAGGCGCGCGGCGATCGCCTCAATCGCCGTTGTAACGAAACAGCACCAGGCGCGTCGGCCGCGACGCATCGCCGCCGTCGTCGCTGACCATCACGAACAGGTTCGGCGCGATGCGCGCCAGGCCCTCGAAGTTGTCGCCCGGAGCGAGCCCCGGCAAGCGCACGGCGTCGCCGACCTTGCAGCCTGCGCCGCGTGCGCCACAGGCGCCGGTGCCGATGCGGCGCAGCAGCGGCGCCACGGCCTTGCCCTTGCCCTGCCGTTCGAGCACCAGCAGTGAGCCGTCGGGCAGGGTCTCGATCGCCTTGAGCGAGCCTTGCTCGCCGGCCGGCATCGTCCACTGCGCGCCGTCGCTGGCGTACACCGTGTGCGTGTCTTGCGGCTGCGCTTTGAGCGGACGCTGCGGTGCCGTGACGAAGCCGTGCTGCGGATGCGGGCTTACGGCTTCGAGGCGGCTGTTGGCGCTGCGGTAGGCGGCGGGGTCTTGCAGCGGCGCGGGCAGCGGCACCTCGCCGACGGGCCGGCCCTGCGGTGTGTAGCGCATCAGGCGCGGCCCGTTCTCGAGCGCGACGATGAGTTGCGTGTCGCCGCGCACGCCGTTGTCGGCGCCGCTGACCGCCAGGCCTTCGCCATTCAGCCGCCTGGCACTGCTGCCGGCCCACGGCAGCAGCGGCATCGCGCGCAGCGGCTTGGCCTGACGCAGCCGCGTGCCGTCGAGTGCGAGCTCGAAGTGGAAAAGATGTCCGCGATCGGACACCGCGTAGAGCAGTTGCTCGTCGCCGTCCCACGCCAGGCCCGACAGCTCGCTCGGCGCCAGGCCATCGACGGGATCGGCCGCGATCACCACCTGGTCGAGCACCTGCGCTTGTGCAGCGAACACTGCAGGCGCGGCGGCGATCCAACAACAGGCTGCGGCAATGTACGGCGCACGAGACGCGAGTGAAGTTTTCATGATCAATGCACCAGTTGCAAGCGCAGGCTCGCGGCGTTGCCGCTCGCATCGCCTGCGTCGTTGAAGTCACCGTCGCTGCGTGCGCGCAGCAGGTTGGCCGAGACGCGCAGCCAGGCGTTGGCATACCAGTTCAGGCCGAGGGTGTGCACGCGGGCGGCGTCGCCGTCGCGCACGCCGAGGCGGTCGTGGCGATAGAACAGCTCCCACGCGCCCAGGCGCTTGTTCGCCGGCTCGATGCGGCCGAACTTCGCGCCGTCGATGTCGTAGGGCCGCGCTTCGCCGGTCAGCGTGTACGCCGCTTGCACATAGTGGCCGCGGGCGATCCGCGACGGTTGCGAGCCGGCGAGGCGGCGCTGCAGCGCCTCGGCCTGCAGCGAGAAGGCGCCGACGACCGCCGCCGCTTCGAGGCCGACGACACGCTGCCGGTCGAACCGTGCATTGCCTTCGAGCGCGCGCGCCAGCGTGATGCGGCGGCCGTCGTCGTTCTCGGTCACGCCGCGCACGCCCAGGCGCGTGCGGATGCGGCCGTCGTCACCGTCCAGCCGCTCGTCGGCGAGCGAAGCGCCGAGGTGCACGGCACGCCGCTCGCGCAGCAGCGGTGCGAACGCGGCGCGTGCGGTCATGCCGCGCGATGCCGGCTTGCGAAACGCACCGGCGCTGCCGTACCAGCGCGCAGCCGCGTGCTCGAACTGCACGCCGTGGCCCTTGCCGATGTCGGCCACGTCGGGCGCGAGATCCCACATCGCCGAGCGCTCGATGGCGGTGATCCAGTTCGAGCTGGTCGCCTGTTCGAGGCCGAAGCCGGGGTCGAAGCGGCCGGCGCGCAGCGTGCCCGCCGGCAGGCCCGACCAGGCGAGCGCCGCAGTGCGCAGCACCACGACGCCGCCGCGTTCGAGATCGACATCGACCGCGTACTTCAACTGCCACGGCAGGCGCCCCGACGCGCCGACGCGCGCCCGACGCGGGTAGGTGGCACTGCGGTGCGCGCCGTCGTTGCTGTAGACGCCGTCGAACGCATCGTGGTGCAGATGCAGGCGGCCGTCGAATCTGATGCTCGGCGTGCTTGCGGTCTGGGCCGCAGCTGCCGCCGCAGAAGCGAGCGCCGCAATCGCCACCGCGGCGGCGCGCATCGCGTGAAGGTCAATGCACATCATGTCGATCCAGTGCGCCGAGCTTGCGCAGCGCCGGCAGGAAGCGGTTGTGCTTGTTCACCGCGCCGGTCAGGCTCATGCCGACGCAGTACTTCGAGCAGCCGTTGGTCGGGTGCTGGTGCAGCGCGCGCAGGATCTTGTCGGCGATGCCGTTGCCGTTGGCCGACTTGGTCTCGACGATGAAGATGTCGTCGTCGGTTGCACGCTGCTCGCCGCCGGCGAAGAAGCGAATGCCGCCGTCGATCGTCAAACGCTCGCCGCCATCACGTGCCACCAGCGTCAGGCGCTGGTACGACATCTCGAGCACGGGCTCCAGCGGCCGGCCGAACGGCTGGCCGTAAAGCGTGCGGTACGAATCCTCGACATGCGCGCGCGCCTTGCGGTCGAGCCGGCCGTAGTTGCGCAGCTCGTAGGGCAGGCGCTTCTTGACCGTGACGCCGCGCTTGTCCTTCAACTTCACTTCGACGAAGCACAGGCCGGCGTCGCTGTACTTGCGCACACGCACCTTCATGCGCTGGCGCCGCCCCTGGTGGTGGTCGAAGTAGCTGCGGCGCTCGGCGTCGTCGAAGTAGCAGGTCTCGTAGGTGAAGGCGCGGCGGCCGTCGATCTCCAGCATGTCGAAGCGCTCGACCAGCGCCGGCAGCGCCTCGCGCAGCACGTCGGCGCGCACGACGTACTTGTTGTCGAGCCGTTCGAGCATCGCCGCCTTGGCGTTCAACGCCGCCAGCGTGATCGGGCGGAAGGGCGCCTGAACGAGCGCCTCAAAGCTTGCGGTAGTAGACATTGATCCTCGCCATGTCGGTGATGTAGTCGAGCGTGGTGATCTGGTAGGACATGACCTGCACGCCCAGGCGTTGCGACAGCTCGACGCGCATTGCCGCCGGGTCCGACAGCGCGTGGCCGTCGATCTTGTCGAGCGTGACCTTGATGCCGTCGACCGAGCGCAGGATGCGCGGGTGGTCGATCAGCCAGGCGCCGAGCAGCACGATGGCCACGACCGCGCCGACGAAGGGCAGCGTCGTGCCCTGGACCGAGCAGATGACGGCGATGGCGACGCTGCCGAAGAAGTAGGTGATCTCGGTCTTGCCGATCGGCTCCGAGCGCAGCGTGAACAGCGCCAGGATGGCGAACAGGCCGAAGCCCGCCGCGAGGCCGAACTCCACGCTCGACAGCACCGACAGCACGGCGAAGACGAAGACGTTGAACAGCGCCGCGGCGGTGACCAGCTCCTTGTCGCGGTAGCGCCGGTAGTACAGGCCGAAGACCAGCAGCAGCATCGCCGCGAGGTCGATCGCCAGCCGCGCCAGCAGCGCGGCCATCGCGTCGTCGATGAAATCAGTGCGCATGCCGGGCCTGCGCTTTCTCGTCCGCCGCTGCGGCTTCCCGGCTCAGCCGCTCGCACGCCAGGCGGCGCACGAACAGGGGCACGTAGCTCGGCACCTTGGCGCCGTCGAGCTCGGCGGCCACTTCTTGCGCCACCTCGGCCACGCGCGGGCGCGCCACCTGCTGGCCGAGATCGCGCCAGATCTGGTCGATGATGTCTTCGCGAATTTCGTAAGTCATGTGGCGCTCCGTGGTTGGTCCACCACAGAGCGCTGTCACGGTTGTGAAATACAACTGTCATCGAACGCGTTCACAGCGCGGCGCACTGATCCTCTTTCAACGCCGCGGTGTTGCCGCCGCCATGGGGTGCCGGCGCGTTCTCCTTGCACTGCAGATTGCCGTCGATGCGGTTGTCCAGCAGCGCCACGCCGCCGCGGTTGCCCACGGCCTGCAGATTGCCGCCGATGCGGTTGCCGTCGGCGCGCAGTGCGCCGCGCTGCGCATCGAGCTGCAGATCGCCGCCGATCGCCGTGCCGACGATCTCGGCCGCATCGCCTTGTTTGATCTGGACCGAGCCGCCGAACGTCGCGCCGCCGCCGACCTTGACGCTGCGCGCGCCTTCGGCCTGCAGGTTGCCGACGGCTTGCACGCCGGCGGCCTCGAGCGTGGCGCCGTCGCCGACGAGGATCGAGCCACGCAGCCGCGTGCCGTTCAACTGGCAGGCCGCGCCGGCCGGCACGACGACGGTGTCGAGCGAGCGCGCGCCGATGCTGCCGCCGGCGCAGGTGACGGTCTCCTGACCGTCGGTGATGGCCAGCGGCGGCAGCCCGAGCACGAAGGCGGGCTGGGCTGCGGCCGATGCGGCTGCGCCCACAGGCCCGTCATTGTCGTCGTCATCACCGCCGCCGCCGCCGCATGCGGTGAGCAGAACGGTCACGGCGAGTGCGACTGCGCGGCGCGAACGCCACCGTGGGTTTGTCTTCATCGAGAACTCCTGTGCAAGAAGCGGAACCTGTCGTCCGCTCTGCACAGAGGCCGCGATCGGCGCCGGGATACGCCCGTGTCAGGGGCAGACCAGGCTCGGCCCCGAGTTGCCGTCGAGCGCGCTCGCGGCGTCGATCTGCTTCAACGGGCTGCCGCACAACTGGCGGCCGTTGCCCATCAGCTTGCTCGTCACGTCGCTCGGCTTCCACCCGGGGTAGCGCGAGCGCAGCAGCGCGGCGGCGCCGGCGGCCATCGGCGCGGCCATCGACGTGCCGTTCCACACACCGTACGCACCGCCGGGCACGGCGCCGTAGATCAGCTCGCCCGGCGCCGCGACCTGCACCCAATCGCCGCGCGTGCTGAACGACGCCAGCGTGCCGTTCTCGGCGCTGGCGGCCACTGCGAGTGCGCCGCTGTGCTGCTCGGCGGCCGGGTACTGGCGCGTCGTGTCGCCGGCGTTGCCGGCGGCGCTGACCACCACCGCGCCGCCCTGCGCGGCGCAGCGCACGACGTCGTCGTCACCATCGTCGTCGTCATCGTCGTAATCGTCGCCGCAACTGACGCGCTCGATGATGTCTTCGAGCAATCGCGTCGGCCGCGTCGTGCCCAGGCTCATGTTGATGACCTTCGCGCCGTCGTCGGTGCCCGGCACGCCGTCCGGATCGACCGCGTGCAGCAGGCCCTCGGCCAGCACCCAGATGTTGCCGACGCCCTGCGCATCGAGCACGCGGATCGGCATGATGCGCGCGGCCGGCGCGACTTGCGCCACCAGGCTCGCCACATGCGTGCCGTGGCCGTAGCCGGCGTCGCCGGCGCGGCCTTCCTCATTGGGTGCGGCATCGAAATCGACGAAGTCGAAGCCCGCCGCGAGGCGGCCGGCGAGCGCCGGGTGCGAGGCCTCGACGCCGCTGTCGAGCACGGCCACGGTGACGTTGCTGCCGGTGTTGATGGCGTGCGCTTCGGGCAGGCGCAGCGCGCCTGTGTTCCATTGCGTGGCGTAGGTGGAGGCGTCGCCGCCGATGGCCCACAACTGCCGGCGCCGGCCTTCCGGCGTTTCCGCCAGCAGGTTCGGCTCCGCATAGAGCACACGGGCATCGGCAGCCAGGCGCGCGGCCAGCGCTTCGGTGTCGGTGCCGGCGGCGGCACTCAGTCGGTAGATCGGCCGCCGGCCGAACTGGTCGATCGCCGACAGGCCGTACTCGGCGAGCAGCGCCTGCAGGCTGGCAGGGTCGCGCAGGTTGACCACGACCTCGCCGGCAACGATGCCGTTCGCCGACGTGACTGCTGCGCCCTGGCCGTTGCCATTGTTTTGCGCAGGACCATCGCCTGCGGTGGTGGCGCCGTCACCACCACCGCCGCACGCGGCCAGCAGCGCGCCGGTCACGGCGGCGCAAGACAGTCTGAGCTTGAAAGGGGACATGGTGGAGATCCTTTGCCTGATTCTCATGACGAAAACATGACGACAGAACGCCTGGCCGCCATAAAAATACACACCCACCGCAGACATGCCCCGGCACGCCGCGAGCCCGACTGCGTTGCCCGCGCATCAGGGCGGGGCGGCCGCCTCCAGTTGGCCGTCGATCCAGGCGATGCGCTCGACCAGGAAGCGGCGCAGGTACGCGACCTCGTTGTCCCAGCTGTTGGGGAAGGGCCAGGAGACGTTGAAGAAGATGTTGGTGTCCATGATGGGCCAGCGCTCGAAGTTGTCCGCCTGGGCGCTGCTCGACTCGATGGCGCGCCGGTCGACGTAGGCCAGCAGCGCGTCGAGCCGGCCGTCGCTCTTCATCGCGCGCCAGGTGGCCGCCACGCGCTCGGCGAAGCGGGGATCTTCGAACAGGCGCGTGAACCACGGCGCGCCGCGGATGTGCCAGCCCTGCACCTCCGTGCCGCCGAGGTGGGTGGCATTGCCGATGGCGAGGTCGAAGTCCCACAACGGCCCGAAGTGCAGCTTGCCGTCGCGCGGTTTGAACAGGTAGGTGCTGCGGCGCAGATTGCCGTCGACGTTTTTCACCAGCTCGTTGGCCAGGTAGTACTGGATCGCCGACTCGACGTCGATGTACGCGGCATACCCCGTCGCCTCGTTGGCGAAGTCGGCGCCGAAGAGCGCGTTCTCCGCGTCCTGCATGTAGCGCGCGATGTAGTCGCGTTGCGCCGGCACGGCGGAGAACTCCTCGGGGTCTTCACCGCAGATCGTCATCACGGCGACGGCGGTGATGAAGCAGTCCGGGCTGCCCGTTGCATCTTCGTCGATCTGCATCAGGTAGCCGCCGCTGATCTCGGGGCCGCCGGTGACGGCGGGGTCGAGCTCGTCGATGCGCACGCGCTGCGACCCGATGCGGATGTGTTCGGTGAGCTGGTAGACGCCGTCGTAGCGCCCGTTCAGGCGCACCTGCACCTGGCGCGAGCGCGGCGTCCAGGCCATGCCGAGCTGTCGTCCGATCTCGAAGGTGATGTCGTTGCGCAGCAGCGTCTTGTCGGCATGGTTGGCCAGCAGCACCCAGTGCCGGCTGTCGGGCATGCCCAGCAGCGCTGCCGCAGCGTCCAGTCGCAGCCGGTACGGCTTCTTCTCGAAGCCCCAGGTCGAGTTGCCCCGGCCCCGAATGTCCATCGGCCCGGTGGACAGCGTCGCGCCCGAAGCATCCTTGAGGCTGAACGTAGCCTGCACGTAGTTCTCGCGTTCGATCGTCTGCGCGCCCGTGTCGATGTCGATCGTCGCCAAGGCGAGCGGTGCGGGTGCAGGTGCAGGCGCAGGCGCAGGCGCAGGTGCAGGTGCAGGTGCAGGTGCAGGTGCAGGTGCAGGTGCAGGTGCAGGTGCAGGTG